>DASUKT010000361.1:0-5506 GCA_036278575.1 Pseudolabrys sp.
TCTCTTCCGTAGGCGGCTGCTCGGCCTCTTGTCCGAACCCCACCGATCGACACACGGCCACAGGCACGTGCGAAATTGGGCAATTGCCGAAATAGTCCATTCGCGCAGGAATGCAAGCGAATTAGTTCGCCCTACGCAAAATGATCCTTAACTTTTTTGTAAAGCGCCGCCTTGCGCCGCGCGCTATTCGGTGAACGGCTCGATGCGGTGCGCGTTGCGGATGAACTGCACCATGATGGCGACGCCGCAGAGCATCAGGAGGATGTCCAGAATGCGGGCGCCGAGAGCGCCGAGACTGAACAGCGTGGCGATCGCCCAGCTTCCGGCGAAGGCGGCGCCGAACACCTCCGCTCCGATCAGGATGGTGGCGCTGATGACGGTGAGGGCGTTCAGCCAGACAATGCGGCGGCCGGTGGCCATGCGGGTCTCCTTGCGGGGTGCAATTTCCACGAAACCGGGCTCTCGATCAAGCCGCCATTGAGTGCCCGTTCCAAGGCAACGTTGACGCGTTTTTTCGGTGTGCATGGAACGCGGGGAGAGTTCCGGGGAACATACTCGCGCAATGGACGTAATCATTTGGGGCGAGCGCAGCAATGGCCAGAGCTCACCGTGTCCAGCGACGTCGATCTCGAACACAAAGCCGAATCCCGCCACGCCAATCGTGAAGGTAAGCCGTCGGGTTCCGGCGGATTCGGCTCGCTCTCGGAAGTAACGAGCATCCTCAATCAGGAGGATATTTTCCTTCTCGGCAGCGAAATCCTGATGCACCAGAACAAGCCTGACGGCTACATGTGCGTCAGCTGTTCGTGGGCGAAGCCGGCCAAGCCGCACAATTTCGAATTTTGCGAAAACGGCGCCAAGGCGACCGCGTGGGAAATCACCTCGAAAAAGACGACGCCGGACTTCTTCGCCGATCATACGCTTAGTGAGCTGCGTGAATGGTCCGACCATTCGCTCGAGGAGCAGGGCCGGCTGACGCATCCGATGCGTTACGACGCCGCGGGCGACAAATATGTGCCGGTCAGCTGGGAACAGGCCTTTGCCGAAATCGGCGCGGAGCTGAAGAAGCTCGATCCAAAATCCGTCATCATGTACTCGTCCGGCCGCGCCTCGCTGGAAACAAGCTATATGTTCCAGCTTTTCGGTCGCATGTACGGCACCAACAATTTCCCCGACAGCTCGAACATGTGCCATGAGTCGACCTCGGTCGCCTTGCCGAAGGTTCTTGGCGTGCCGGTCGGCACCGTGCTGTTGGAGGATTTTGACAAAACGGATTGCATCTTATTCTTCGGTCACAACACGCCGACGAATGCTCCACGCATGCTGCATGCGCTGCAAGGGGCGGTCGAGCGTGACGTTCCGATCGTGTGTTTCAATCCGTTACGCGAGAGAGGCTTCGAACGCTTCACCAACCCGCAAAGCCTGATGCAGATGATCGCAGGCGGTACGCGCGTTGCCTCGCAATTTTGTCAGGTAAAAGCCGGCGGCGACATCGCGGCCGTTCTGGGTATCTGCAAGGCGCTCATCGAAGCCGACGATGAAGCGTTGGAGAACGGCAAGCCGCGCGTGCTCGATATGGCGTTTATCCAGGAGCACACGCACGGCTTTGAAGAGTATGCGGCATTCTGCCGTCAGCAGACTTGGGCGGACATCGAGCAGGCGTCCGGCCTACGGCAAGTCGAGATGCGGAAAGCCGCCGAGACTTACGCGGGTGCGAGCGCCGCCATGGTCAACTACGGCATGGGCATCACCCAGCACGAGAACGGCGTCGAAACCTGCAAGATGTTCGTCAACCTGCTATTGCTTCGTGGCAACATCGGCAAGCCCGGTGCAGGCATTTTGCCGATCCGCGGGCACTCCAACGTGCAGGGACAACGCACGGTCGGCATCAGCGAAAAGACGAAGCTCGTGCCGCTCGACAAGCTGAAGGAGCTTTACGGCTTCGAGCCGCCAAAAGAAGACGGGCTCACCACGGTCGATGCCTGCCAGGGTATTGTCGAAGGCAAGGTCAAGGGCTTTATCAGCCTTGGCGGCAATTTCGTGCGCGCCATCCCCGACCGCAATATCATGGAAAAGGCGTGGACGAAGCTCTGCTTGTCGGTCCAGATTTTGACCAAGCTTAACCGCAGCGCGCTCATTCCCGGTGACGTCACTTATCTTCTGCCGTGCCTTGGCCGCATCGAGATCGACAAGCAGGCGACCGGCCCGCAGGCGGTTTCGATGGAAGATTCGACGGCCTGCATTCACGGTTCGCGCGGACAGCGCGAACCGGTGAGCAAGGATGCCCTTTCCGAACCGGCGATCGTCGCCGGCATCGCCAAAGCAACCCTGCCGCCCAATCCGAAAGTCGATTGGGATACATGGGTGGGCGACTACGCATTGGTGCGCGACGCAATCGAGGCGACCTATCCCGACCAGTTCAAGGACTTCAACAAACGCCTGTTCACACCCGGTGGGTTTCCGCGACCGCTGGCAGCACGTCAGCGCAAGTGGAAGACGCCGAACGGCAAAGCGAACTTCACGGTTCCGGAGAGCTTCAACAAGCGAAAGCAGGAGCCAGAAGATGTATTCCGCCTCATCACGCTGCGCGCCGATGGGCAATTCAATACGACGATTTATACGGAGGACGATCGTTTCCGTGGCGTGAAGGGCGGCCGCAATGTCGTGCTGATGAACAAAGCGGACGTCGCCAAGCTCGATCTGCGTGACGGAGATCGGATCATCCTCTCGACCGCGGCAGATGACGGCGTCGTCCGGGAATACGGTGATCTGCAAGTGATGACATACGCAGTGCCCGAACGTTGCATCGTCGGCTACTACCCTGAACTAAACGTGTTGATCCCCCTTTGGCACTATGCAAAGGAGAGCAAGGTACCGGCGTCAAAGTCCATCCCGGTCCGGGTCGCGCTCCAGCATCGCGCGCCCTGATTTCGCGCCCCTTGACCTCGACGTTCGCTTGCGGCGAAGAAGATATTCGACGCCGCAAACGAACGGGAACGATGGCCGGTAATCCACTGCTTCAGCCTTTCGAGGAACGTTTCGGCCTGCCGCCATTCAAGGCGGTCAAGCCGGAGCATTTCCGCCCGGCCTTCGATCGGGCGCTGGCGACGCATCGCGCTGAAATCGACGCTGTTGCCGCCGACAGCGCGGCGCCGACATTCGCCAACACGATTGAGGCGCTGGAGCAAAGCGGGCAGGCGCTCGAACGCGTCTCCAATCTTTTCTATGTGCTGGCCGGCGCCGATACCGGCGACGCGATCGAGGAGATCGAGCGTGACATCGCCCCGCTGCTCGCGCGGCACAGCGATGCGCTGTACCTGAACGCCGAGCTCTTCCGTCGCATTGATGACCTGTACCAGCGGCGCCCAACGCTTGATCTTTCCGCCGAGCAGGCCCGCGTGCTCGATCGCTATCACATTCGTTTCACGCGGGCGGGCGCTGCCTTGGAGAAAGAGGCCAAAGAACGGCTCGCGGTTATTAACGAACGCCTTGCAAGCCTCGGTACGCAATTCGGGCAGAATGTGCTGGCGGACGAGAAATCCTATGCGCTGGTGCTCGAGAAAGACGATCTGGCGGGCCTGCCGGAGTTCGCTGTGGCGGCGGCGCGTGCAGCGGCGGATGAGCGTGGCTATAAGGACAAGCACGTCATTACGCTGGCGCGCTCGTCGGTTGAGACATTCTTGCAATTTTCGACGCGGCGCGACCTGCGCGAAAAAGTATTCAACGCCTGGATCATGCGCGGGCAGGGCGGCGGCAAAACTGACAACCGCGCAATCATCGCCGAGATGGTGCAACTGCGCGCTGAGCGTGCGCAGCTGCTCGGCTACGAGACATTTGCCGACTATCGGCTTTCCGATCAGATGGCAAAGACGCCTTCCGCCGCCCACAGGCTGCTCGACGAGGTGTGGGGGCGCGCGCTGGCGAAGGCGAGAGCCGAACGTGATTCCTTGCAGGAGATGATTACGAGGGAAGGCGGCAATTTTGCGCTGTCGCCATGGGATTGGCGCTACTACGCCGAGAAGCTGCGTAAGGCGAAATACGATCTCGATGAAGCCGAGATCAAGCCGTACTTCCAGCTCGACCGCATGATCGAGGCGGCATTCGAATCCGCGCAACGGCTGTTTGGCCTCTCGTTCAAGCCTGTGGACGTGTCGCTCTACCATCCCGATGCGCACGCGTGGGAAGTGACCGATGCGAGTGGTCGCCACATCGGCTTGTTTATCGGTGATTACTTTGCGCGCGCGTCGAAGCATAGCGGCGCGTGGATGACATCGTTGCGCGATCAGCAGAAACTGACCGGCAGCGTGACGCCGGTGATCGTGAATGTCTGCAATTTCTCCAAGCCTGCGATGGGCGAGCCGGCGCTCTTGTCGTTTGACGATGCGCGCACGCTGTTCCACGAATTCGGCCATGCGCTGCACGGGCTGCTTTCCGACGTCACTTATCCGCTGCTTGCCGGAACGTCCGTGCCGAGCGATTTCGTCGAATTGCCCTCGCAGCTTTACGAGCATTGGCTGGAGGTGCCGGAGATCCTGAAGAAATATGCGCGCCACGCGACGACCGGCGAGCCAATGCCGCAGGCACTGCTCGATCGCGTGCTGGCGACACGCACGTTCAACCAGGGTTTCATGACGGTTGAATACACCGCCTGCGCGCTGGTCGATCTCGATCTGCATGGCGCACCGGTCGCAGGGGCGCTCGATGTCATCGATTTCGAGAAGAAGAGCCTCGAACGTATCCATATGCCGGCGGAAATCGTGATGCGGCATCGCTTGCCGCATTTCCAGCACCTGTTCTCCGGCGGCGGCTACGCCGCGGGCTATTACTCCTACATGTGGTCGGAAGTGCTCGACGCCGACGCCTTTGAGGCTTTTGAGGAGACCGGCGATGCCTTCGACTCCGCGACCGCGAAACGTCTGCGCGACTTCGTCTATAGTGCGGGCAATCTGCGCGATCCGGCCGAGGCCTACAAAGCCTTTCGTGGCCGATTGCCGACGCCGGACGCGCTGTTGAGAAAACGGGGGCTCGCCGAACCGGCGAACGCATAAATGTTGCACACCGCCGGGCACCGCCGCGGCATCGTCTGCGCGCCGCACGCGGCGACAGTCGACGATGGCCGTCATATCCTCGCGGAGGGCGGCAACGCCGTCGAGGCGATGATCGCCATGGCGGCGTCGATCGCCGCCACCTATCCGCACATGAATCACATCGGTGGCGACGGCTTCTGGCTGATCCGCGAGCCGAACGGGCGCGTGCGCGCACTGATGGGCGCAGGCTGCGCCGGCAGCAAGGCGACCGCAAGGCTTTATCGCGAAGCCGGTTACGATGCGATCCCGGCGCGTGGGCCGCTCGCGGCCCTTACGGTGCCGGGCGCAGTGGCGGCCTGGATGCTGGCGCAGGAAGCCGCGAAGGGGAACGGCGGCAAGCTGCCGCTCGATGTCCTGTTCGCGCCGGCCATCAGGCACGCGCGCGAGGGCTACACGGTGACGCGCAGCCAGGCGCGGCT
>DASUKT010000362.1:0-5201 GCA_036278575.1 Pseudolabrys sp.
CCAATTGTTGGCGAATTTGTCATTCCGGATCTGCTTGGCGGCTCGCAAAATCCCATGATCGGGCAGACGTTGTGGCTCGAATTTTTTTCAAACAAGGACTGGCCCGCGGCTTCTGCATTGGCGGTCACGCTGCTTTGTCTCCTGATCGTGCCGATAATGATTTACGAGCGCCTGCAGCAACGTGAGCTGGAAAGTAGGGGTTCGCCGTGAAGCGGGGCGCGTCCGGCTTCAACGTCGCCGCCGTCGCACTTGGGCTGGCGTTTCTTTATCTGCCGATCGCGATTCTCATAATTTATTCATTCAATGCCTCACGGCTCGTCGCCGTGTGGGGCGGCTGGTCCTTGCAGTGGTATCGCGAATTGTTCGCCGATGCGGGGATGATCGAATCCGCGTGGGTCAGCATTCGGGTTGCCGCGCTTTCGGCGAGCGCCGCTGCCGTGCTCGGCACGTTCGCTGCCATCGCACTGGCGCGCATGGGCCGCTTCCGCGGCCGCCTGCTGTTCTCCGGGATGATATATGCGCCGCTTGTCATGCCCGAGGTCATCACCGGGTTGTCGCTACTGCTTATGTTCGTGGCCCTTAATGCCGACCGTGGGTTTTGGACGGTGACGATCGCGCACACCACTTTGACGCTTTGCTTCGTTACGGTGATCGTGCAGTCGCGGCTGGTCGGCTTCGACCGTAGCCTCGAAGAGGCGGCGATGGATCTTGGTTGCCCGCCGCTGAAGACGTTTCTAAGGATCACGCTGCCGCTGATGGCGCCGGCCATTGCCGCCGGATGGATGCTGGCGTTCTCGCTTTCGCTTGACGATCTGGTGATCGCAAGCTTCACCACCGGACCGGGTGCGACAACCCTGCCGATCCGCATTTATTCGGAAATCCGTCTGGGCGTGCGGCCGGAAATCAATGCCGTTTGCACGATCATGATCGCACTGGTCGCGGCCGGAACGATAGCTGCGTCTCTGTTGGCAAAGCGCACGGTCTTTCAGCGTGAGCGCGCCGCGCTGGCAGCGCAGGTCTAGCGATCGATTGTTCCCTGCAGCTCAGGAGGCGGCGCTTTTGCTTCCGCCTCAGGCGCCGCGGCGGTCGGGCTTCCGCCGGTCAAACGCTGGATAACGGAGCGCACAGTGCTTCCTGCCCGGCGGTCGTGCATTGCCTTAAGCAATGGTGCCGCCGCATCCGAGCGGCGGATCAAGGCTTCCACGTCAGGCAGCATAAGCGGATCGTCCCAGGAGCCCTGTACGATGAAGGGCAATTCAAAGGCCGGCGTCTTCTGGTTCGCCACGGGGATAAGGCCGGCGGAGCCCTTGAGGTCGAGCTCACGGTTCGGAATCGAGGCCGATCCGCTCAGCGCGAGCTTGACCGCCGGACCCTCGATCGTCACGTCGTCGACGGAGACCTTGCCGTTCACGATCTTCATCGAGACCGCGATCTTGTCATAAGGCGTGCGGCCGCTGCGGAATTCGTCGCCGGCGGACAGCGGCCGATCCTTCAGCCGGCGCAGCAAGTGCTCAATATTCAGTCCGGTGAGCACGCCTTTATGGCCTTGGAGGCTTGCCGTGCCGTTCAGCGTCCGCGTCACCGCCAGGACGCTGTTGCCCGAGCCTTCGATCGAGAATGCGATGTTGCCTTTTCCTTCAAGGCGATGCAGCCCGAAGATTTGATCGAGGCAGGGTTCAAGATCGACATCCGTAAACTGCATCTGCCCTTTCAGCTTTGCGCCGGAGTTGAAATCCGCAAGCGCGAAGGACCCTTTGATGATGCCGTTGTAGGCTTGCGATTCTCCGACCGTGACGACGAGGTTGCCGTCACGCAAATTGGCCGCAATTGCGGTTCGCCCAAGCTTGGCATCCGACAAAATGACTTTGGCTGCCGAGAGCCGTAAATCGAGATCGACGCCGGAAAGCCCGTCAAGATTGATGGGGCCGTTGCTCCAACCGCGAGGATTGGCGGTGAGCAGGCGCACGGTCGAAATATAGGGCGTCAGGTCGAGCCTGTCGGCTGCAAGTGTTCCCTGCAAAGCTTGCCGCCCGTCGGTGGCGAACGTCAGGACGCCTTCCGCGCTGTTTCCATCAAGATCGACATTGACGTTCGAGAGATTGATGGTGCCGCCGACCACGTTGGTGTGCGCCTTGAGCGAGAAACGGCCGAAGCCGCCTCCCGGCAGCGGTTTCTCGCCGGTCCAGATCAGCGCGTTACGCAGCGAAGCAGTATCGACTGCGAGCGTACCGTCGATTTTGACCGTGGGCTTCACGCTGATCGAGCCGTCGAATGCCGCCTTGATTGGCATTCCACTCACACGAAGCTTCAATCCGGTCGGGCCGCCGTTAAGCGCCGCAGCGAAATCGCTGAGCGTCAAACTGGCATCCATCGGTTCGTCGTGCCAGACGAAATGGCCGGTCGCACCGAAGCTCTTCGAGATCGACGGCCAGGCGAGCGAGAATTCCACGTCCTCGAGCGTTTCGTTGAATTTGTGCGCTCGCTCGTGCAAAGCCACGGTGCCGTGATCGATGCGGATTTCCGAAAAGGCGGCGAGTTGCGCGGGTTCCGGCTTGCGGCTGCGAACAAGGGCAGCGACCAGCCCCGACCAGTTGGAGTGGCCGTTCGGCTCGAGATCGATGGAAATGTTCGGCCGTTCCAGCGAAATGTCGGCAATCTCGACATGTCCAACGAGCAGCGGGAAGAACCGCAAGTGTGCCGTCAGCCGTCTCGCCGTGAGCGCAGGCTGGGCGGCGTCGCCAAGCAGAACGTCGGCAAAACTGACGAATGCCGAAGGGAACAAAGAGACGGTTGTCTTGCCGCGCAGCACGGGATCGAGCCCGGTAACCGCGCGGATTTCGGTCTTCACCTGATTACGCACGGCATCGGCGGAAACCAGGAAGTTCGCTCCGAACAAAACGCCGGTGCCGGCTATAACGACGGCAACAGTCGCTGTTCCCAGGCGTCTTAAGCCGGTGGCTGCGGTCAAAGGTGATTTTCCAGCTGTTTCCCGGTCGATTGCCGACGAACTATAGCATCGGCACCGCTCCCGCTAAAGCTGCCGAGCCTCTGTGACCCTTTCATGGCCGGCTGAATCGCGCCAAGCCGGTGGTTAATTGCGTTGAAGCGCGAGGGTCAGATTGTCGCCAGTCGGATTTTGCGCAATTTCGGCGACCAGCTTGTTGATTAAGGCCTGCCCGAAGGATTTGAAGTCGTTCGCCGTCAGCACGAAAGCCCCCGGCCCGCCGATGACGTTGTCGTGGTAGTACTTCGCCAGACCGCCGGGTGGATTGGTATGCGCCGGATTCCACGGCATCGGGTGCTCGCTGAGGATCGCCAGTCCGTTGATCGTGATGCCGCGGGCGGTGATCTCGTCGCGTGCCGTGGTCGCGTCGCGGCCGGCGTTGTTTGTGCCGTCCCCGGATACATCGATCGTATGCCGGGGCGCCGAAAACGGCGATGTGGCGAACTGCGCTGCGGCGAAGTCGATGCCGCTGCTGATCGAGGTACGGTCCGCAAACGAGCGGGGGGATTCCAGGAGGCGGTCGCCGATTTCCTGCGCCGCCTTCCGGCCGTCGATTTTCATCCAGTCAATGACGACTTTTTGTGAGAACAATCCGGACCATTCGACGAAGCAGATGGCAATGCCCCCATGGGGGCCCGAGGCGATTGCTTCGAGCACGCGCGGATCGGCAAGAGCGGACGCATAGCCTCCGCGCTGCAACTGGAATTTTTCATGATCGATGCTGCGTGAAACGTCGGCCGCGAGCACCAACAGCAGATCCACCGGCTCAGCGGCGCGCGCAGGCAGCGCCATCAAAAGTGCCAGCAACAGAACGGCGCGACGCGACAAACGCCTCATGGCAAACCTCACCCGCGCAACAGATTAGCTTTTTTCGGATGTTTAGGCGAGCAAGCGCGAGGGTGGAAACGTCACTTCGACCAGGGTTCCTTCATTGACGGCGCTTCTGATGTCGAAGCGCGCATGATTGGCTTCGGCCAATGCTTTGGTGATCGGCAGCCCCAAGCCGGTTCCTGCCGTGTCCGGCCGCGTAGTGGACGCGAGCTGACGGAAAGGTTCGAGTGCCGTTTGCAACTCCTGTTCGCTCATTCCGGCGCCAGTATCACGTACCCGCAGGACGACTTCGCGTGCGTCCGTTAGCGCGCTTGAGATGATAACTTGCCCGCCGGCGCCGGTGAATTTTATCGAATTCGACAGCAAATTAAGGACGATCTGCCGCACCGAGCGCACGTCAGCGACCACTTGCGGCAATGCCGGGATCAATGAAGTTCGAATAATGACACGGTCGCGGTTTGCTTGCTCCTGCATGATTGCAACGCATTGCAGTGTCACATCATTCAAGTTGACCCCGACAAAACTGAGCTCAAGTTTGCCTGCCTCGATTTTCGAGAGATCGAGCAGGTCGTTGAGCAGCGAAATCAGATGCGAGCCGGATGAATGGATATCACGCAAATATTGCCGATAACGGTCGTTGCCGATGGGGCCAAAGCGCTCCTCCATCATCACCTCGGAAAACCCGATGATGGCATTGAGTGGCGTACGAATTTCATGGCTCATCTTCGCGAGAAACTCGGATTTCGCGAACGATGCTTTTTCCGCCTGTCGTTTGGCGTGAACGAGTTCGTCCTCGGTTTTCTTCCATGCCGTTATGTCGCGCAGCACGGCGCAGAACTTGTCGGTATGTTCGCCGACACGGCCCATTGTCATGAACAAAGGAATAAATCCGCCCTGCCGCACCCGGCCGACGACCTCTTTGCCGCCACCGAGCAGGCCTTCCGCATTTTCGCGCGATAACGCGTGCAGGTAATCGAGCACGGGACGGCGGCTTTCTGGCGCGAAAAGATCGACGAAGGTCAGGGCGCCAAAGTCGCTCGTGTCGTAGCCGAACAAAGCCTCGGCGCTGCGATTGGCCGATAGCACCCGTCCGGCTCGATCGACCATCAGAACGCCGTCGGTGGCCGTATCGAGGACGGCCGTCAACTCGCGTATTTCGGCCTCCGAGCGGGGCTGGGCGGGTTCATCGTTTTTTTGCCGGCCCGCGCTGGCCGCAGCCGTATTCAGCATCAGCGCCAGCGCGTTCTCGCCATTCCAGGTGATGCTGAAAAGCTTGCCTTCGACCGGCATCTGCTCGCCGGCCTGCGTGCTGATCGTCAACGTGCTGACGCCGTCCTCACCGTCGGCACCGGGCTCGATGAAAAGA
>DASUKT010000363.1:0-2599 GCA_036278575.1 Pseudolabrys sp.
CTGGATTTCCTGGACTCGAGGCCTATGCGTGGTGGGGCGTGTTCGCGCCCAAAGGGACGCCAACCGCCATCAAGGAGCGGTTCGCCCGCGCACTCGCGGACACTCTGCACGAGGCGAAAAACGCCCGCCGGATGTCGGAGACTTGGCAGATTGATTTGAGGTTGAACGGGCCGTCCGAACTCAGGGGGTTCTTTCGCTCCCAAATGAAGTTATGGGGCTCGGTTGTGAGAGACAATCACATAAGCGGCTAGGACCGAAGGCTTGAGCGGTCGAAGGGCATCAATTGGCTTTGCTCTGGAATCCCGCTTGCGCGAGAATGAGCGGAGTGTGGTTCAACCTTCGTGGATCGAGCTTCCGGACCAAACGCGCTCGATCAACTGAGCTCCTTGCGCACGATCGCCGCGCCCCTGGCGAGCGATTGCAGTTTCCCGAACGCGACCGCACGTGGAAGATATTTCATGCCGCAATCGGGAGCGGGAATCAGGTTCTCCGGCGACACATATTCGAGGCCGCGCCGGATGCGGCCCGCGACCGTTTCCGGCGTCTCGATGTTGAGATCGCCGAGGTTGAGCACGCCGAGCATGATCTTCTTGCCGGAAAGCTCCTTCAGCACGCCGAAATCGATATTCGGCTGCGCCGCCTCGATTGAAATCTGCTGCGCAATAGTACCGGCAAGCTCCGGCAAGAATGCATATTTCTGCGGCTTGGTATCGCCCGGCACGACGGCCGCATAGCCGAAGCACAGGTGCACGACCGTCGGCACCTTGATGCCTTCAAGCGCGCGGTTGATCGCCTTGATGGCGTAGCGCTTGGCCTTTTCGGGGTTGCTGCGCAGCCATGGCTCGTCAAGCTGGATCACGTCGGCGCCGGCTTTCTCGAGATCGCGCAGTTCCTCGTTCACCGCGATGGCGAAATCCATCGTCAGGGCTTCGTCGTCTTTATAAAATTCATCCTGCGCTTGCTGGCTCATGGTGAAGGGGCCGGGCAGGGTGATCTTGGCAAGCTTGTCGGTATTGCGCCGCAGAAACTGCATGTCGCGCAATTCGACCGGCTTGGTACGCCGGATTCTCCCGACCACGCGCGGCACTTTGGTCATGCCGCTGCGCGCCTTCACTTCGCCGGGATTTTCGATGTCGACGCCGTCGAGGGCGGTCGCGAACCGGTTGGAATAGCTTTCGCGCCGCATCTCGCCGTCGGTGATGACGTCGATGCCGGCCCGCTCCATGTCGCGAATTGCAAGAATGGTCGCGTCGTCCTGCGCCTGCTCGAGCAGCTCCGCCGGCATACGCCAGAGCTCGGTCATACGCACGCGCGGCACGACCTTTGACAGCATCTCCCGGTCCACCAGCCAGTCCGGCTGCGGATAGCTGCCGACGACGGTCGTTTGCAAAATCGTTTGTTGCATCGGAGCGGCTCCTGAATGCCGACGGAGTGTTGGTTGCATTGGAGGAACACCGCTTTGTGATTGAGCGGCGGTTTTACTCACGTTATCGTTTTGCCCATCAACTCGCTGATTCGTATCAGTGCTGGCTGCTTGCACAAGTTCCATCTGCGTGTCCGTGCTCCCGTGTCAACGGAGCCTCCCGAAGGAGAGGGATCGTCGGATGTCGATCAACCTGCACTCGTTTTTTCCGGTAGCCGTCCCAGAAACAGTTTCGCAGGAGCCGGAGGATGTCCGCGCCGCGCGGCGCGAGAGAATCCTGACGGTGATTGCGACAGGGGCCGCGGTGCTCATTGTCGCGGCCGTCGCCGTGCTCATGGGAATGGCCTGACGCTTCAGGGCTTCGCCGGCGCGGAAGAAAATGCCTTGCGCGAGTCGGATGCGAACTGCCGTCGCCACATCACGATAACGACGGCGGTTGTCGTGACGGCGAGCGGTATCGGCCCGAGAAACCAGCCGAGATAGCCGAGCGCAAAAAACAACGCACGCTGGCCGCGGTTGAAATGGCGTCCGGCGTCCGCGCAAATGCGTGACGTGCGGTGAGCATAGGCGCGGGCGGCCGGCGTATCTTTCTCTGCGATCGGCGGCGCTGCGCCGACCATGATCGCAACGTAGTTATAGAGACGGTACGACCAGGCGAACTTGAAAAACGCATAGGCAAAGATCACGGCGAGGCCGAGCATCTTGGCTTCCCAGAGCGCCGGCGTTTGCGTTCCGCCGAACGGAAGCACGGTCATCACCGTGATGATCTGATCGGCTGAGCGCAACAGGGTGAGCGTTCCGCCCAGGGCGATCAGCGAGGCTGAGGCGAAAAAAGCGGTGCCGTTCTGAAGGGCTGCCGTCACTTGCGCGTCCACCATGCGCATCTCACGGGCGAGCAGGCGCTCCATCCACTCGTCGCGGTAGTTGTTCATCAGGGCGTTTAACCCGTCCTGGCCCTTTGCGGTCTTCTCGATGGCTGCGGAGTAGGCGATCCATGCGCCCAGGAACCAGGCGAACGCCAGGATGTCGAGGATGCCGAAATTGAGCATTGCGCGATTCCTTGAGGAGCCATCGTGCCCGCTTGCGTCCGACCGGGCAACAGGCGCCCGCTTGAGTGAATGCCGGGGCTCTGCCACGATTGTCGCGGGAAGGGTTCAATGCCGCAAAACATAACTA
>DASUKT010000364.1:0-7501 GCA_036278575.1 Pseudolabrys sp.
CGCTCATCGCCAAGATGTCGACGTAGGCGGCCCGCAAGTGCTTGCCCGCTACTGCGATGAGCGCCGCGCCGACATCGCAATCCGTTCCACGGCGGTCGATCTACTCAACCGCAGCCTGCTTTCGGATTTTCTCCCCGTTCAATCCGCGCGCGGGTTTGGCCTCTATTTTATCGACCGCATTGGGCCGTTGCGGCGTGCGGTCATGCGCGAAGGCGTCGCGCCGGCATCGAACCAGCCGCGCCTGATGCGCGGGGAAGCCCCTTAATTGGTGATCCGGAGCGCTTTCTTCGCACCAGGCCGGTCCCGGAATTGCGGCGCAATTGGCACCGGCAAAGCCGCAATCTTGCCGCCCGACATTCCTTCCACCTCATGGGCGAACAAGCCGCGCCCAACAAAATGCGGGTCGCGCATCGCCTCCTCCAGCGAAAGAACGATTGTCACGCAGCAATCCGCTTTGGCGAAGATCGATTTCCATTCCGCCGCCGTGCGCGCCGCAATCAGCTTCGCAACCGCATCACGTGTCGCCTTGGCATCACGCGTGTCGTCGATCAGATCTGCTGCAAGCCCGATTGCCGTGGCGAATGCCTCCCAGAATTTTTGCTCGATGGCGCCACATGCGACCAGCCTGCCGTCTTTGGCCGGATAAATCTGATAGCGCGGCGAGCCGCCGGCGAGGCTCATCTCGCCGGATCGCGGAAATTTTCCTGACGCCATTCCCAATGCCATTGCATGCCAGCCGAAGGTGAACATCGCATCGCTCATGGCAATATCGATGTGACAACCCGCACCGCTTTGCTCGCGCGCGCGAAGTCCCAACAGAATATTGATGACGGCCGGAAAGCTGCCGCCGGCGATATCGGCGGCAAGCATCGGCGGGACGACAGGACGATCGGGCGGACCCGGCTGCAAATCGAGTAGCCCGGTATTGCCAATGTAATTGATATCGTGTCCCGCCTCCTGCCCGCGGGGACCGCTTTGGCCATATCCGGAAATCGAGCAATAGACGATGCGGGGATTGATCTTGCGCACGCTCTCATAGTCGAGGCCGAGCCGCTCCATCACGCCGGGCCGGAATTGCTCGATCACAATGTCCGCGCGCCGCATCAGCGGCAGCAGCTCGGCACGCCTCTCCGGCGCCTTGAGGTCCAGCACAAGAATTTTCTTGCCGCGGTTGAGCATCTGGAAGGCCGCGCCGTCGCCGTCAAACATCGGCGCAAAGCGCCGCATGTCCTCGCCGCCCGGCCGCTCAACCTTGACGACCTCTGCGCCTGCCTCGGCGAGCATAAGGCCGGCGAGCGGCCCCGGCAGGAGTGTCGAAAAGTCGAGAACGAGAACTCCGGAAAGCGGCTGCATATCGAATAACCACTTGCCACGTTTGGCCACTTGGCGCGGCGCCTGCATTCCTCTAAACGGCAATCCGGTCGAAGGAAAGCACTGCGAATGAAACCGCCGCGCCAGTTCTATCAGCCGCTCGCCATCGGCGCGCCCGAGCCGTTGCGCGCGTTGCCGGTACGGCTTGAACGCATGATTCACTTCGTGCCCCCGCACGTCGAGAAGCTGCGCGCCAAGGTGCCTGAGATCGCGCAGCAGGTCGACGTGGTGCTCGGCAATCTGGAAGACGCGATTCCGATCGAGGCCAAGGAGGCGGCGCGTGCAGGCTTCATCGCCATGGCGAAGGAGACGGATTTCGGCACGACCGGCCTGTGGACGCGCATCAATGCGCTCAACTCACCGTGGGCGCTCGACGACATTGCCGACATCGTGGCTGCCGTCGGCAACAAGCTTGATGTGATGATGCTGCCAAAGGTGGACGGCCCGTGGGACATTCATTACCTCGATCAGCTGCTCGCCCAACTCGAGGCGCGGCACAAAATTAAAAAGCCGATATTGATTCATGCGATCCTCGAAACGGCGCAAGGCGTGAACAACGTCGAAGCGATTGCGCTTGCCTCGCCGCGCATGCACGGGATGAGTCTTGGCCCGGCCGATCTTGCCGCCTCGCGCGCCATGAAAACGACGCGCGTCGGCGGCGGACATCCGGAGTACAAAGTGATCGCAGATGTCGCAGGTGGCGGCGCGCGGCCATCCTTCCAGCAAGACCTCTGGCACTACACCATCGCCAAAATGGTGGACGCCTGCGCGGCGGCCGGCATCAAGCCATTTTACGGGCCCTTCGGCGACTTCAGCGACGCCGCTGCCTGCGAAGTGCAGTTCCGCAACGCGTTTCTCATGGGCTGCGTCGGCGGCTGGTCGTTGCATCCTTCGCAGATCGACATCGCCAAACGCGTGTTCTCGCCCGACCCGGCCGAAGTCGCGTTTGCGAAGAAGATCGTGGACGCCATGCCGGATGGCGCCGGCGCCGTGATGGTCGACGGCAAGATGCAGGACGACGCCACCTGGAAGCAGGCCAAGGTACTGCTCGACCTCGCCCGTCTGGTGGCGGCCAAGGACCCCGCCCTGGCGGCGCGCTACGGGCTTTGAGCGCCGTTCTGGCGAACACTCCCGTAATGCATTATCTGACTGAGCCCAATATGACTGATCCCATGGACAAGTCACGTACTGCCAAATTCAAGATCGGCCAGGTGGTCAAGCACCGGCTTTTTCCCTTTCGGGGTGTCGTCTTCGACATCGATCCGGTATTTGCCAATACCGAAGAGTGGTGGCAGGCGATCCCGGCCGAGGTCAGGCCGCACAAGGACCAGCCGTTTTACCACCTCTTCGCCGAAAACGCGGAAACCGAATACGTCGCCTACGTCTCCGAGCAGAACCTGTTGCCGGACACGTCGGAGGCCCCTATCCGCCATCCGCAGGTCGCCGAGATGTTCGAGCGCGATGACAGCGGTGCGTATCGTCCGCGCAATTCGGTAATGAATTAAAAAAAGGCGCGGCTTTGCGGCCGCGCCTTTCGCTTCAATCAGGTGTCTTCTATTTCTTGGGTGCGGCCGCAGCCGGATGCTGGTTTTCCAGCTTCTTTTGCGCCTCCGCGGCTTTCTTCTGCAACGCTTCTTGCAACTTGCGCTGTTGCTCCTCGAAAGCCTTCGGATCGGTCGGCGGGCCGTCGTAAGCCTTGGCAAAGTCCGTGAGCGGCAACGGCAGGCTGATGGCGGCGCCGCGCATGTTGATGGCCTGCACGGTCAGCGTATGCCCCTTCTTCATCTTGTTCACCATGTCGGCATTCGCCTGATAATCCGACAGGCAGCCGGCAGGAAAACAAATTGAATAGGGTGCATTCATCGGCTGGCCCTGGTCGATGATGACCCGGGTTCCGTGCTGCAATTGCATGCCGAGCGGGACCGTCACACGAAGCAGCTTTTGGTCGCTTCCTTCAGGCTCGAACAGTTGCACGACCGCGACCGGCATCCCGTTTTCGAGCCGGCCATCCTTGGTGATGACGCAGACGTTCTTCGAGTTCGGATCGCTCGCGTTCGCTTTCCCGCAGACCTTCATCCACGGCGAGTACATTAACTGCGGCTGCTCGGCCCCGGGCGTGGCCGCCTGCTGTTGTTGCTGCTGCGCAGGAGGTTTGGGGGCCGCCTTCTGCGCCGCAGGCTTCCCTTTTGCTTTCGGTGTCTGCGCATAGGCAGCCGGCGTGACAATGAACGCCGTCGCCATGGCGACTGCAAAAGTGGCCGCCAGCGTCCGGCTCAACAGCCGAGCCGATGCAATCCGATGATCCATGAATTGTCCCTTTTCCGCTCGGGCCCTACGGCCGCCGGAATACTCACCCGTTTGGCCGCTCTCTCCGCGTCAAATGCGGCGACAGCGTGACACAGGCCGCTTGCGTGATAGCCGATATTGCTCCGGCGATAAAGCTGCGGACGCGACAAAAATCGCCGCAGATCGGTAACTTTTCGGCTGCTTCGTGGGGCGGGCGCGAGCCATATGATAAGTTGCGGCAGGCTCCCAAACGAATCGCAACCACGCTCCTGTGCCTGCGCTCAACTCTTTCGATCGCGCCGCGCCGTCCCGCCGCGGCTTCGTGCTGGGCACTCTGGCGGCAGCCGGCGGCCTGACAATTGGTCCTGCGCGGGGGGCAACCCCGCAACAGGCCATCGCCATGCACGGGCGCCCTGCCTGGCCGGAAAACTTCACGCATGCGACCTACGCGAACCCTACGGCCCCGAAGGGAGGTCGGCTTGTCCAGGGCGTGCTTGGCACCTTCGACAGCCTTAATCCGCTGATCGTGAAGGGCGTGCCGGCCGTCAACCTCCGCAGTTACGTGATCGAGAGCCTGCTTGCGCGCGGCTATGACGAACCGTTCACGCTCTATGCGTTGCTCGCGCAGTCGGTCGAAACCGACGATGCGCGCAGCTTCGTCACCTTCACCATCGACCCCGCCGCGCATTTCTCCGACGGCCGGCCGGTCACGCCCGATGATGTCATCTTTTCCTGGCAACTGCTCCGCGATCGAGGACGGCCAAACTACCGCATCTATTACAAAAAGATCGTCAAGGCCGATCGTGTCGGCGAACGTGGCGTGCGCTTCGATCTTTCCGACGCGCGTGATCGCGAGTTGCCGCTTATCATCGGCCTCATGCCCGTATTGGCAAAACATGCGATCAATCCGCAGACTTTCGAGGACACCGGTTTCACGCCGTTGCTCGGCAGTGGCCCTTACACCGTCGACGCGGTCAAACCTGGCACCACGGTGACGTTCAAGCGCGATGCGAATTACTGGGGGCGCGATCTCCCGATCAATCGCGGCCTGTGGAATTTCGACGAGGTACGTTTCGACTACTACCGAGATGGGAATACGCATTTCGAAGCGTTCAAGCGCGGGCTCTATGATGTACGCGTTGAACTCGATCCCAGCCGCTGGCAAACAGCTTACGATTTTCCGGCTGTGCGCGGCCACCGCGTCCTGAAAGAAGCATTCCCCTACGGACTACCCAAGGGAATGTCGGGCCTCGTTTTCAATACGCGGCGGCCGGTCTTTTCCGATGTGCGCGTGCGCGAAGCGCTCCTGTTGCTGTTCGATTTCGAGTGGCTCAACCACAACTACTTTTTCGACCTTTATCGGCGTACCGCCAGCTATTTCGACGGTTGTGAGCTGTCGGCGCATGGCATTCCGGCCAGCGAGGATGAACGCGCGCTGCTTGCGCCTTTTCCTGGCGTCGTGCGCCCCGACGTCATGGATGGCCTGTGGTCGCCACCCGTCACCGACGGCTCGGGACGCGACCGGAAAACGTTGCGGCGCGCGGTCGCTTTGCTTGAAGCCGCCGGCTACGAGCTGAAAGGCACGCGCTTGGTCAATCGCGTCACGCGCCGCCCTTTCCAGATCGAGATTCTTGCAAGCACACGCGAGCAGGAGCGCCTTGCGCTTGCCTTCAGCCGCAATCTGAAGCGGGCCGGCATTGTCGCGCAGGTACGCGTGGTCGACGCGACGCAATTCGAGCGCCGAAAAATCACATTCGACTTCGACATGCTCGAATATCGCTGGGAGCAGTCACTCTCGCCGGGAAACGAGCAGAGCTTCTACTGGGGTTCGGCCGCCGCGACACAGGAAGGCAGCCGCAATTACATGGGCGTAAAGTCGCGGGCCGTCGATGCCATGATAGCAGCACTGCTTGCTGCGCGCAGCCGCCCCGATTTCGTCGCCGCCGTTCGCGCGCTCGATCGCGTGCTGCTGTCCGGATTTTATGTTGTGCCCCTTTATCATCTGCCGGTGCAGTGGGTGGCGCGCTGGCGGCGCGTCAATCATCCGCAAAAAACGTCATTGTTCGGCTATCTCCCGGAAACCTGGTGGCACGAGAAAGCCGAGCAATAAGTAAGATTGCAGCATGATTCTCCATGATGACAGGCAAACGACTGGTGGCGGCAGTTCGCATGCGATGCTCGACGGCCTGTTCCGCCAAGCCGCGATGCGTCACGAGCGTGCAATCGCGCTGTCCGACCCGCCGGACCGTCACCGCATCACCAGTGGGCTGCCGCATCGCCTCACCTACGCCGAAGCGGACAATTCGGTCTCTGCGGCGGCGGCGCGTCTGCGCGAGCTCGGCTTGCAGACCGATGCGATCGTCGCAATGCAATTGCCGAACACGGCCGAAGCCATAATTACGCTGCTGGGCATTCTGCGCGCCGGGATGATTGCCGCGCTGCTGCCGTTGCTGTGGCGCAAGGCCGACATCGTTCGTGCATTGAGTCGCATCAATGCGAAAGCGCTCATTACCTGCTCCCGAATCGGAACCACGGCGCACGGCGAAGTGGCAATGCAGGTTGCAGCGGAGCTGTTTTCCATTCGGCACGTCTGCATCTTCGGCGATGCGCCTGACGGAACGGTGCCGCTCGACGATGTGTTTGCCTCTGCAAAGATCAAAACGGCGCCGCCGGTCACGCGTTCCGGCAATCCAGCCGACCATATCGCCGTCATCACATTCGATGTTGCCGCTGACGGCATCGTTCCCGTTGCACGCAGCCACACGCAGTTGATTGCGGGCGGCCTCGGGCCGGTACTTGAAGGCTGTATCGAGGCAGATGCTACGATTCTGACTACGACACCCATCGGGTCCTTCGCCGGCGTGGCGCTCAGCGTGATGCCGTGGCTGCTGTCCGGCGGCACGCTGGCGCTGCATCATCCATTCGATCTGGATTCGTTCAGCGCTCAGCAGCGTGCATTCCATTGCGACGCGATGGTCTTGCCAGCGGCATTGCTCGCGCCGCTTGCCGATGCCGGCTATTTGGCCGGCTGTCACATCAAGACAATTCTCGCGCTCCGCCGTGGTCCCGAGCGACTTGCAGATGCAATACCGACAAACGAGACCTCGTTGGTCGATGTCGTCACGTTTGGGGAAAGCGGTTTAATTGCAACACTCCGTGAGCCTCACGATGGTCCGTTGCCTCTTCCTGTCGGCAAAATAAGCGCGCCACGCGGCCACAGCGGCGCTGTGCCGATTGTCGAAGTCGCGCGCAGCAAAGACGGAACGCTCATGTTGCGCGGGCCGATGATACCGCAAAGCGCGTTCCCGCCCGGCGCCGAGCAGCGCCATGAGCCTCACCTGAATATCCGTCCCGATCGTTTCGTCGACACGGGCTACGGCTGCATTCTGGCGTCGCATGGACAGTCGGTTACGACTACGAGCCCCCCGGCGGGAATCGTCGGTGTTGGCGGCTACCGATTTGTCATGCACGGCATCGAGGCAATAGCGACGAAAGCTGTTCCCAACGCCTCGGTCTTCGCGGTGCCTCATGCCGTCCTTGGTCAACGGCTGGTCGGTAGCTCGGCGGACAGAGCGGCGGCGGCGGTCAGCCTTAACGACCACGGTGAAAATCCGCTCGTTGCCGACGCTTTCCGCCCGAGGGGCTCTTCCGCAGCCGCGTGATTCCGCAATTGCATTGACCTTGCGTTAACAGCGCTACGGCTAAGGTCAGCCGTCCTCAACCGGCGCGGCTCAGATGTCCCTGCAAGGCCCGATGATCGTGGTCGCCGAGAAGCCCGCGGCCGAGGTCGTCAATGCCTTACGCTCGGCAGGCGCATTTCCCATTATCGAAGCCAACTGGGCCG
>DASUKT010000365.1:0-3631 GCA_036278575.1 Pseudolabrys sp.
TTTTCAGATTCCACTCGCTCTGGCCATGACGCACGAGCACTAGCAGACGATCCGCTTCAGCCATCACTTGCGCCCCGCTTTCTTGTCGAACCAGGACCGTCCCCATATCAACGCGACCACACCCGCAATGATGAGCACCGGCTGTGCAATCAACGGAAAAATATCGTCCGGGATGCCGTTCGCTTTCGAAAAGGCGGGTATCAAAACAACATAGATGTAGCCTGCGATCAGGAAGAGGGCGAACGCAAGCGGGATAAGAGGAACCTTTATCGGCGGCTTCGGTGTCGTTTTTTCGTTTTTCACGATCCAACCTTCTCGAATACGCCTAGAAGTTTGCGAGCCCCAGCACATCAGCCATCGAATAGAGGCCCGGCTTCTGCGTGCGCGCCCAGAGCGCCGCATGCAGCGCGCCGCGCGCGAAGATCATGCGATCTTCGGCCTTGTGCGTGAGCTCGATGCGCTCGGCGGGGCCTGCGAAAATGACGCTGTGCTCGCCGACCACCGTGCCGCCGCGCAGCGCGGCAAAACCGATGTCACCCGGCTTGCGCGCGCCGGTGTGCCCTTCGCGCGCCTTGACCGAGCGTTTCTCAAGCTCGATGCCGCGCCCTTCCGCCGCCGCTTTTCCGAGCAAGAGCGCCGTGCCCGATGGCGCATCAACCTTCCTGTTGTGATGCATTTCAAGAATTTCGATGTCGAACGATTGATCGAGCGTTTTAGCCACGCGCCTGGTGAGCGCGGCGAGCAGATTGACCCCAAGGCTCATGTTTCCGGACTTCACGATGACGGCCTTTTTCGCAGCCTCCGCGACGCGCGCGTCATCGGCCGCGCCGAAGCCCGTGGTTCCGATGACGTGCACCTTGCCGGACCTGGCGCAAAGGTCCGCCAACGCGAGGCTCGCGACCGGCGCCGTGAAATCGACGATGCCGTCGGTCTTGTCGATCACCGCCGCCGGATCGCCGGTGAGCTTGATGCGGTTCTCGCCCATGCCGGCGAGAATTCCGGAATCCCAGCCGATCAGCGGCGAGCGCGCATCTTCCAGCGCGCCGACCAGCGTCATGCCTTTGCTTTCGGCGATCGCCTTGACCAGCGTGCGGCCCATCCGCCCGCCGGCGCCGGCAACCACAAGCCGCATGTCAGCCATCGTGTGGGCCTCCGTCAGGCGGGTATAGCGGGGCCGCGCGCTCTCTACCACCTCCCCCCACGCGGGAGGGATCCTACGGCTGCGCGCCGTCGTAGCCTTCGGCCACGATCAAATCGGCATCGGCCGCCGACTGCCGCTGCGCGGCCGCCTTGGCGTATTCCGCCGAGCGGTAACATGCGAGCGCGGCCTCGTAGCTTGGGAACTCCAGCACCACGATGCGGCTGCGGCTCTTGCCTTCGACGACCTCCACGCGGCCGCCGCGCGTCACATAGCGTGCGCCGTGCTTGCGGAAGATATCTGCGAGCATCGCCGTGTATTTTTTGTACCCTTCAGTGTCGCGGACCTCGACTTGCGCGATCCAATAACCCTTCGCCATGTTTCCTCCTTCTAAGCTCCGCCGTTGATCTCGGCGACGATGCTTTCGGCCGCTGCTTTCGGATCGGCTGCTTCAACAATCGGCCGCCCGACCACAAGATAATCGGCCCCTGCCGCGATCGCTTTGGCCGGCGTCATGATGCGCTTCTGATCGCCCGCGGCGCTGCCCGCGGGCCGGATGCCGGGCGTCACCAGCACCATCTTGTCGCCGGCAATCGCGCGCAAGTTTGCCGCTTCTTCCGGCGAGCAAACGAGGCCGTCCACGCCGATGTCGCGCGCCTGCTGCGCACGCATAGCCGCAAGCTCCGAAACCTTCAGGCGATAGCCGGCATCTTGCAGATCGTTGTCATCGTAGGACGTGAGCACCGTCACGGCGAGTAACTTCAGCGCCGAGCCGCGCTTGCCCTCGACCGCGGCCTTCATCGTCTGCGGATAGGCGTGCACGGTGAGAAAGGTCGCGCCCATTTTGGCGGCGCTTTCGACTCCCTTCTGCACGGTGTTGCCGATGTCGTGCAGCTTTAGATCGAGAAAAACTTTTTTGCCCGCGCCAATCAATTTCTGGGCGAACGGCAGCCCGCCCGCGTAAGCAAGCTGATAGCCGATCTTGTAAAAGCTGACGGCATCGCCGAGGCGCGCGACCATCGCCTCGGCAGCTTGAACCGAAGAGAGATCGAGAGCGACGATCAGCCGGTCACGTTCGTTCATCCATCCTCACATCATCAGCCGCGCCATCTCGACCAGGCGCGCGAGTTGCGACCGCAGCGCATTGGCCGTCGCAACATCGGCGATATTGTCCCGCTCGTCGAAAGCGCGTTCGGCATTTTGAATGGCGAGCTGCTCCGGCAAAACAATCGCGCCGCAGCCGAGCTCGAGTATCTGCCGCAATGCCATCAGTGACCGCAATCCGCCGGCCGCCTGCGGCGAAGCCGAGCCGAGCGCAAATACGCGTTCCTTGAACGCAGTGTAAGGTAGCTCGCTGCGCTCGCGCACGCGCGAAATCCAGTCGATTGCGTTTTTCAAGAGCGGAGCAACGGATGCATTGTATTCCGGCGTAGCGATGAACACGCCATGGTGCGCTGCGATCATGCGCTTGAGCTTGACGGCGTTCTCCGGCGGTCCGGCATTGGCCTCCTCGTCGCCGTCGTACATCGGCAGCGGATAATCGGCGAGCGAGATGCGCGTGGCCTCCACGTCGTTGAGCGTGAGCTCCTTCACTGCCAGCGCCGCAAGTTTGACATTGAAAGAGCCGGTGCGCAGCGAGCCGGGAATGACAAGGATTTTTGGGCCGGGCATCGGTGGGTCCGTGGTTATGCGCTTTGCATAACATGCGGACTTTTGATCGTCATGCGTACGCTCTTCCGCCCTCATTGCCG
This sequence comes from Pseudolabrys sp., assembly GCA_036278575.1. Lineage (GTDB taxonomy): Bacteria > Pseudomonadota > Alphaproteobacteria > Rhizobiales > Xanthobacteraceae > Pseudolabrys. The sequence continues at coordinate 2,890 of DASUKT010000365.1, forward strand.
GGCTTGTCCCGGCAATCTCGACAAGGCTGGCCAAGCGAGATGGCCGGGACAAGCCGGCCCATGACAACTCTGGGATCGCGCGATGGCTCGTTACCGCCCGCGATAAACCCACACACGTGCGGGGGGGATATTGCGCCAGATCAACTCGGAGGCTTCCGCGGTGATGCTGGAAAGGCTTTTCGGGATCGGCGCGACCATCGCATAGGTAAATTGCACAAAGGGCGCGCCCGGCGTCAGCAGGGCCATCGCATCGGCAATCAATCGGAGCCGTGTTCGCAACGGCTTGGTGACGAGCGGCAGGCCCGAGACCACCGCTGCGGCCGGCTCGCGCAAAAAGCTCTCCAGCAGACGGCGGAGATGATAGGCATCGCCCTGTACGACCGTTGCGGCCGGATAGCGCGTCCGCAGCAAACGGCAGAACATCGGATTGAATTCGACGAGAACCAGACGCGCGGGGTCGATGCCGCGCTCGACCAGAGCTTCTGTGACGGGCCCGGTGCCGGGCCCAAGCTCTACGACGGGGCCGCGCGCATCGGCATCGACATAGCTCGCCATGGTGCGCGCGAGCGCGCGGCTCGACGGCATCACGGCACCGGTCGACAGCGGCTTCTCGATCCAAGAGCGGATGAATCGCACCTCGTCATCGAGGCGCAGAGTCTTCTTGGCGACGCGGGCGACAGTTTGCGGAGACATCTTACGAGGTCACGCCTGTACGCGGCGAGCCTCGCCGCAACAATCACCG
>DASUKT010000366.1:0-10539 GCA_036278575.1 Pseudolabrys sp.
GAACGTCGGCGCCGAAACGAAGGATTCCACCGCGGACGACCAACGTTTCATGGCGCTGGCGCTTGCGCTCGGCCGGCGTGGGCTCGGCAATACCTGGCCCAATCCGGCTGTGGGTGCAGTCATCGTGAAAGAGGGCATCATCGTCGGGCGCGGCTGGACGCAATCAGGCGGCCACCCGCATGCCGAGACGGAGGCCTTGCGCCGGGCAAGAAAAAAGGTGGGTGGCGCCACCATGTACGTGACGCTTGAGCCGTGCTCTCACCACGGCAAAACCCCGCCGTGTGCGGACGCCATCGCAAAGGCCGGTATCGCACGGGTGGTGTCGGCGCTTGAGGACCCCAACCCGGAAGTCGCCGGTGCCGGTCACAAACGGCTCGCCGAGGCCGGCATCAAGGTCGAGGTCGGCCTCGGCGTCGCTGAGGCGCGGCAGCTTCATGCCGGCCACATCGCGCGCATGCGCGACGGCAGGCCTCATGTGACGCTCAAGCTCGCCGTTTCCGCCGACGGCAAGGCGGGAGCGGCAGGCCGCAAGCGCGTCGCGATCACGGGGGAGGCGGCGCGCGCGCGTGTCGCCCTGATGCGCGCAGAAAACGACGCGATCTTGGTCGGCATCGGAACCGTACTCGCCGACGATCCGCACCTGACGTGCCGTTTGCCGGGAATGCTGGGTCGCTCGCCGGTGCGGATTATTCTCGACACGGGGCTGCGCGCGCCGATGGCGAGCTACGTCATTGCGACGATGCGCGAAAGCCCGACTTGGGTGTTTACCGGGAAGAGCGCATCGCCGGTCGCCGAAGAAATCCTGCAGGAGAAGGGTGCTAAAGTATTTCGTGTCGCGAGCCACGACGGCCGCCTCGATCTTTCCGACGTCTTGCAGGCGCTCGCAGGCGAAGGCATTACACGGCTGATGGTCGAGGGCGGACCGACGGTTGCTGCAAGCTTTGTTGCGGCCGGACTGGTGGACGAAGCCATGCTATTCGTCTCGCCGAAAGAAATCGGTGCCGACGGCATCGATGCGCTTGAAGGTATGCCGCTCAAGATACTCACCGGATCGACACGTCTTCAACTCCTGACAAGCGAACAGATCGGCGACGATACGCTTGAGCATTTCGGGCGCGCATAGATGTTCACCGGCATTGTCACCGACGTAGGTGAGGTACGCTCGGTCAAGCCGCGCGCCGACAACTTGCATCGGATTACGATCTCTTGCCGCTATCCGCGTACTGCTCTGGTCGAAGGCGCATCGATTGCCTGTTCGGGCGTCTGTATGACCGTCGTCAGTGCCGGCGAAGAGGACGGCCGCCGCTGGTTCGCCGTCGATGCCGCAGCCGAAACATTGTCGTTGACAACGGTCGGCGGCTGGCACCACGGCGCTCGCGTCAATCTCGAACGTGCGTTGAAAATCGGCGACGAGCTTGGCGGTCACCTGGTGTCGGGCCACGTCGATGGGATAGCAAAGGTCATCGCACGCGAGGACATGACGGAAATGTCCCGAATCGCGTTGCGTGCACCGGATGCGCTCGCACGTTTCATCGCTACAAAGGGATCCGTGACGCTCGACGGAGTTTCGCTTACGGTTAATGCCGTCGAAGGTGACACGTTTTCGGTTTTGATTATTCCGCACACGCTCAAAGCGACGACTCTCGACACGTTCCACGTCGGCCAGGACGTGAATCTGGAAGTCGACCAGATGGCGCGTTATGCCGCGCGCCTCCTGGAGAAGCGGTAAGGCGCTTGTTTGCAAGCGAGCCGCTTGCTACCACGCGGGCGAACGAGGAACACCGAAATGGTCAAGAAGAGCCGCGCTCCCAAGCGCGCCGAGAAGACACTGCGCATATTGATCGTGGAGGCGCGCTTCTACGAACAACTGGCGGACAAGCTGTTGCAGGGAGCAACGCAGGTGCTCGATGAAGCGGGAGCAATCTACGATCGCATTTCGGTGCCGGGGGCGCTGGAGATTCCAGCCGCAATCGCGATGGCGGTCGACGCCGCGCAGCGGAAACGCGCGCCCTATGACGGCGTCGTCGCGCTCGGATGCGTCATACAAGGTGAGACCTATCATTTCGAGCTTGTATCGAACGAATCGGCGCGCGGCCTGATGGATTTGACTATCGATCGCCAGCTCGCAATCGGAAACGGTATCCTGACGGTTGACACCGAACCACAAGCGCAAGCGCGCGTCGGTGGAGGAAAGGGCCATAAAGGTGCCAGCGCCGCACGCGCGGCTCTCGCCATGGTGAAACTCAAGCGCGAGCTTGCCGGCAAATGATGGCGGCGTCGCACGCGCGGCGGGACGCATCCGGCAGCCGTAAGGCGAACCGGCGCGGCGCGGCGAGGCTTGCAGCCGTGCAGGCGCTCTATCAGATGGATGTCGCGGGCACAGGCCTGAACGAAATCTTCGCCGAATTTGAAAGCCACTGGATCGGACGCGAAGTTGAAGGCGAGCAGTATCTGCCGGCCGAGGCGGCCTTTTTTCGGGACATTGTCTCGGGCGTCGTGCGCGAGCAGCGCGCGCTCGACCCCCGCATTGATGAAGCGCTTCAGAAAAGTTGGCCGCTCAAGCGCATCGAGGCGGTCTTGCGTGCTGCACTGCGCGCGGGCGCCTATGAGCTGGAGCACCGTCAGGACATTCCGGCGCGCGTTGTCGTCGCCGAGTATGCCGACGTCGCGGCGGCCTTTGTCGAGCGTGACGAAACGGGCATGGTGAATGCCGTGCTCGATCAACTGGCGCGGTCGATACGCTCCGCAGAGTTTAAAGCTTAAGGCGGCTGACCCGTTTTTTCTCCTCTTTCGGGAGGTGGCAAGAAAAGGCAAGCTCGTCCGATGGCCGCTGAAAAGGACAACTTATCCGGTGAAGATCGGCTGATTGCGCGCTATTTCAAGCCGCTTGCAACGCCCGCCGGGGCACTCGCGCTCAACGACGATGCTGCCATCCTCAAACCGCCGCCGGGATGCGACCTTGTCCTGACAACGGATGCGATGGTCGGCGGAATTCACTTCTTCAATGATGACGATCCGCGCGCAGTCGCGCAGAAATCGTTGCGGGTCAATCTTTCCGATCTGGCCGCAAAAGGCGCAAGGCCGCTCGGTTACTTACTGTCGCTGGCATTGCCGCAGGCCGTTGACGAGAATTGGCTCGCCGGATTTTCCAGCGGCTTGCAGGCAGATGCCGATGAATTTGTTTGCCCCCTGTTTGGGGGCGACACCGTTCGAACGAATGGTCCGCTGACGATTTCCGTGGCGATGTTCGGTTTTGTGCCGGAAGGCGAGATGGTTCGCCGCGCCGGTGCAAGGTCCGATGACATCGTCATGGTGACAGGGACGATTGGCGACGCGGCGCTCGGCCTTCGACTCCGCAAAGGCGGCGATTGGATGCTGACTTCGGCACAGCGTGAACATCTGCTCGCGCGTTATCTCGTGCCACGGCCTCGCAGCAACCTGGCCGACGCCGTTCGCGCCTGCGCGTCTGCCGCAATGGACGTGTCGGACGGTCTTGCCGGCGATTTCGGCAAGCTGGCGCGTGCGTCCGGTGTGGCCGCGGAAATTGACATCGCGAAAGTACCGCTGTCCGAAGCGGCGAACGCCGCACTTACCGGCCACCCCGACCTGCTCGAAACTATTCTCACCGGTGGCGACGATTATGAGGTTGTCTGCACGGTTCCGCCTGCAAAAGCCGGAGCGCTCCATGCCGCTGCGCGGGCTGCCGGCATTCCTCTGACCGCGATCGGCACGGTCGGAAGTGGTGAGGAAGTTCGTTTCCTTGGGGGCGATGGCAAGCCGCTGCTCCTCAACAGACCTTCCTTCAGCCATTTCTGAAAACGGCGAGACGCGGGCTTTCGACGGCGTTATAAATTGCCGGCAATTGCAAGCGGGGAGATACCATGCACGACATGACGGCGAAAAAGGAGCATACGCATCTGCCGCATGGGATCGGCACCAATTTCGAAAAAAACTACAAGCTTTATCCGACCTCCGCATTTTTACGCCGCGCCGCGCCGCGCAATATTCCGCTGTTCTCGTATGAGTACGGCGATACGGGCGCGGGTGCCGATGTCGGCATCGCCCACAACTGGGCGGCGTTCGACTCGATCAAGATCGTGCCGCGTTACGGCGGCATCACGGACGTGCCGCCGGTCGATATCGAATTGTTCGGCACGCATTATGCCGCTCCGATCGGCATTGCCCCGATGGGCGGCCCATCATTGGTGTGGCCCGGTGCGGATTTGCTGCTCGCAAAGGCCGCGCAGAGCGCGCGCATTCCTTACACGCTGGGCGTAGCAGGTGGTGCGACGATTGAAGATATCGCCAAAGTCGCGCCGGATGTGTTCTGGCTGCAGCTCTATCGCTTCTATCAAAACGACCACGCTATCGGCTTCGATCTGATCAAGCGTGCGACGGCAGCGGGCGTCAAAGTCATGGCGCTGACGTTGGATGTACCTGTGCGCACGACACGTTCGCGCGAAGCCTACGCCGGTCTGGGCCGCGAATTTCATCCGAACATGCGGATGATCGGCGAAATGATGGTGCGGCCGAAATGGCTGCTCGCCCTCTTGCGGCACGGCTATCCGCGCTTTGCGACCATCCGGCAATACGTCGGCGAGCACGCCAGCACCAATGAGGTTATCGCCTTCGCGCGCAAGAACATGGGCGGCGTCTTCTCGTGGGAAGAGGTGGCACGCTATCGCGACAAGTGGAAAGGGCCGATGCTGGTGAAGGGCATCCTGCATCCGGCCGATGCGGAGAAGGCGGTGTCGATGGGCATCGAAGGCATCTGGGTTTCCAATCATGGTGGCCGTCAGATTGAAGCACTCGTTCCATCGATCGACGCGCTTCCGGCGATCGTGAGCGCCGTCGGCCAAAAGGCAACCGTGGTGCTCGACAGCGGCATTCGCAGTGGCCAGGACGTGATGCGCGCGCTGGCGCTCGGCGCGGAAGCCGGTTTTGCCGGCAAAAGTTTCCTCTGGGCCCTCGGAGCCCTGGGTGACGACGGGCCGGCCCATCTCATCGATCTCTACATCGACGAGTTACGCTCGTCGCTGGGACAGATCGGCGCCCGTTCCGTCGCCGATGCGCGCAAGGCCGTGGTCCGCCATCCGGGGGCCTGGAAATTCGACTAGCGGCATTAAGGCAATCCACCGCTGCGTTTTCGAGGCTGGCTCCCGCCGCTGCCGGTGCGTAAAAGGGCCGGTCCTTTAAGGAACGCCGCGATGTCCGCCCTGGCGCAGCCGGTCACCGAAAAGCACGTCGATGACGATCTTGCCCGTCGCAACGCCAGAGTCCTGGCGGTCGCACAGGCGCTTGCCGGCGGCAACAACACGCTCATCGTCAGCACAGCCAGCATCGTGGGCGCTGTCCTTGCGCCCGACAAAGGACTGGCGACCTTCCCGATCACCTGCATGGTGTTCGGCATGTGGTTCGGCACTTTGCCGATCGGGGCACTGGCACGAAATTTCGGGCGGCGAACGGCGTTGCAAACAGGCGCGGGGGTCGGCATCGCCGCGGGGCTGATTTCCTGTTTCGCGGTTGTGCAGGGCAATTTCTGGCTGCTGCTGGCCGGCACTTTTTGTGGCGGATTTTATGCAGCCGCGCATCAGTCGTACCGGTTCGCTGCCGCGGATACCGCGAGCGAGGCCTTTCGGCCCAAGGCAGTATCCTGGGTGCTGGCAGGGGGCGTGTTTGCGGCGGTGCTCGGGCCGCAGCTCGTCATTCACACCAAGGATTTGCTGACGCCGCATCTGTTTGCGGCGAGTTATCTCGCCCAGTCCGTCTGCGCGCTCCTCGCCGCGGCCGTGTTGGCCTTTGTGAGAATTCCGCCGCTTGCTGCCGCGCAGAGGCGTGAGGGCCGGCCGCTCGGTGAAATCGTGCTCACGCCGCGATTCGCGGTGGCGGTCGCCTGCGGGGTGGCGAGCTACTCCATGATGAACATGGTGATGACCGCAGCGCCGCTGGCGATGGTCGATTGCGGCCATTCCGTGACGGACGCGACCCTCGGCATCCAGTGGCATGTGCTGTCGATGTACGGTCCGAGCTTTGTCACCGGCACATTGATCGGCCGCTACGGTGCGGAGCGCATCACGGCAATCGGTTTAGGCCTTATCGCTTTGACCGGAATCGTCGGCATGTCCGGCATCAGCGTTGCCCATTTCTGGATTGGGCTGTCGCTGCTCGGAATGGGATGGAATTTTTCCTTCATTGGCGCAACTACAATGGTGACGAGCTGCCATAAGCCGCAGGAGCGGAACAAGGTGCAGGCGTTCAACGATTTTCTCGTCTTTGGCGCCATGGCCTTGTCATCCTTCGGGTCGGGGCAATTACTCAGTCAGTTCGGATGGGCGGCGGTCAACGAAATGATTTTTCCGGTTATTCTCGCCGCGGGTGCGCTATTGCTCTGGCAGGCTGTCAGACGGCGGGTTCCTGCGCTGTAAGCCACGGCGCCGGTTCGATTATCCGACGTTGAACGCACTTTCCGGCGTTGCTTTGCGGTGTTCTTTTTGGCTATATCCCTCCCGCTTTCCCGGTCGGGGTGAAGCGCCTCCAAGCGGCCATCCTCGACGTTCAGGCGCCGGCCAGGGACAGTTTCCTGCCAGCTCCAAACAAATCGAGGTTGAATCACCATGACGACATTGTGGGTGATCGTCGGCTGTGGCGTGCTTGCGATTCTCTACGGCATTTGGGCGATCGGGTCCGTGCTGCGGGCGGATGCCGGCTCGGCAAGAATGCAGGAGATTTCCGCGGCGGTGCGCGAGGGCGCGCAGGCCTATCTCAAGCGCCAGTACACGACGATCGGCATTGTCGGGGTGGTGATCTTTCTGATCCTCGGCTTTTCGCTGGGCTGGCTGGTTGCCGCCGGCTTTGCCATCGGCGCGATTCTTTCCGGTGCGACCGGCTTCATCGGCATGAACGTGTCCGTGCGCGCCAACGTGCGCACGGCGCAAGCCGCGATCGGCTCGCTCGCGGGCGGGCTCGAGCTTGCGTTCAGGTCGGGCGCGATCACCGGCATGTTCGTCGCCGGCCTCGCGCTGCTCGGCGTCTCGGGCTATTTCCTGTTTCTGACGGCGCACCTTCATCTTGCGCCCAACGACCGCACCGTCATCGACGCCTTGGTCGCGCTCGGCTTCGGCGCTTCGCTGATCTCGATTTTTGCCCGCCTCGGCGGCGGCATCTTCACAAAAGGCGCCGATGTCGGCGGCGATCTGGTCGGCAAGGTCGAAGCCGGCATTCCGGAAGACGATCCGCGCAATCCGGCCACCATCGCCGACAACGTGGGCGACAACGTCGGCGACTGCGCCGGCATGGCCGCCGATCTGTTCGAGACCTACGCGGTTACGACCGTCGCAACGATGGTGCTGGCGTCGATCTTCTTCGCCGGCACGCCGATCCTTGCCAACATGATGACATATCCCCTCGGGATCGGAGGGGCCTGCATTATCACCTCGATTATTGGCACCTTCTTTGTCCGGCTCGGCGCCAGCCAGTCGATTATGGGCGCGCTCTACAAGGGCTTTATCGCTTCGGCGGTCCTCTCGCTGTTCGCGATTGCGTATGTCACCCACGCGCTGGTGGGCTTCGGCGCCATCAACGGCGTGTCCTATACCGGCATGCAGCTCTTTGTCTGCGCGGTGACAGGCCTGGTGGTGACGGGCCTCATCATCTGGATCACCGAGTACTACACCGGCACCAACTTCCGGCCCGTCAAGTCGATTGCAGCGGCATCCGTCACCGGCCACGGCACCAACATCATTCAGGGCCTTGCCATTTCGCTCGAGGCGACCGCGCTGCCGGCGCTCGTCATCATCGCGGGCATTCTTGTCGCCTTCGGCATGGCCGGTCTGTTCGGTATCGCGATTGCCGTGACGAGCATGCTCGCGCTCGCCGGCATGGTGGTCGCACTGGACGCGTTCGGTCCGGTTACCGATAACGCCGGCGGCATCGCCGAAATGGCCGGATTGCCGAAGGAGGTGCGCAAATCCACCGATGCGCTCGACGCGGTCGGCAACACGACCAAGGCCATCACCAAAGGCTATGCCATCGGATCGGCGGGCCTCGGCGCGCTGGTGCTGTTTGCGGCCTATAACCAGGATCTGACCTTCTTCACCAGCCATGCCGCGCAGCACCCGTACTTCCAGGGCATCAAGCTCGATTTCGCACTGACCAATCCCTACGTCGTGGTCGGCCTGCTGTTCGGCGGACTGCTGCCGTATCTGTTCGGAGCCATGGGCATGACGGCGGTAGGCCGGGCGGCCGGCGCCATCGTTGAAGAAGTGCGCCGGCAATTCCGTGAGAAGCCGGGCATCATGCAGGGCAAGGAAAAGCCCGATTACGGCCGCGCGGTCGACATGCTCACAAAGGCGGCGATCAAGGAAATGATCATACCGTCGCTGTTGCCGGTGCTTTCGCCGATCGTCGTCTATTTCGTGATTTATGTCGTCGCCGGCGGCGGCGCGACGGGCAAATCGGCGGCATTCTCGGCCGTCGGCGCCATGTTGCTGGGCGTGATCGTCACCGGACTCTTTGTCGCGATCTCGATGACGTCGGGCGGCGGCGCCTGGGACAACGCCAAGAAGTTCATCGAGGATGGCCACTATGGCGGCAAGGGCTCCGAAGCGCACAAAGCCGCGGTGACGGGCGACACCGTCGGCGATCCTTACAAGGATACAGCCGGGCCTGCGGTTAACCCGATGATCAAAATCACCAATATCGTGGCGCTGCTACTCCTGGCCGTACTGGCGCACTAAACACGCGGCGCAATTCCCGACGGCATAAGGGCTCGCGTACCGCGCGGGCCCTTATGCTTCAGGCGCTTAGAGCAAAGTCCGATCAGATTGACCCGTCATTGCGAGCCCAACGGGTCCGGCCCGAAGTGGCCGGCCCGATGGCAGGCTCCGGCGAAGCAATCCAGAACGCCAGCAAAGACTGGATTGCTTCGTCGCTGCGCTCCTCGCAATGACGGTTGATTCAACATGGTCGAATACTGCTCTAAGTAGAGTGCTTTAAGCCGACGACGCTTGATTTCATTGCGCCCGGCACAACTAAAATCGACGAGGAAGCGGGCGATGCAGGGGCATGAGCTGCACGGCGAGTTCCATCGCATGCCAGCCGCCATGCATCGAAAAAAGTATCGCGGGGGGGGGGACTATGCTTATGTAAGAATTGTCTGAAATCTCTCGACCGATCATTCAACTGAGGAAGAGGTTCATCCCGGTGTTCCGCTATTAGCGGTGTTAGGCGTGCCAATGCTATCGAAGAAAAAGCTCAAGGCGCGCACAAGTCGTCGTGCGAGAAAAGGCGACACCAATAGTCACAAGAATAAGCCAAGTCGCCGCGCATCGAATTCGTCACTGATCGTCGGCATCGGCGCGTCCGCCGGTGGATTGGACGCATTCAAAACTTTTTTTTCCAACATGCCGCCGGACAGCGGCATGAGCTTCGTGCTGGTCCAGCACCTTTCGCCCGAGCACAAAAGCATGTTGGCCGATCTTCTCGGCAAGGTGACGCCCATGCCGGTACTCGAGGCCGAAAACAACACTCCAATCGCTGCGAACAGTGTTTACGTCATTCCGCCGGACGCGACGCTCACGCTCAAAGAACGCATCCTTCAGGTGTCTAGGCCGGCCCCGCCGCGCGAACGTCGCCGGCCGATCGATACGTTCTTTTCATCGCTCGCCGAGGAGCAGGGCGAGAGTGCCGTTTGCATCGTTCTTTCCGGTACTGGCAGCGACGGCACGCTCGGGCTGAAGACGATCAAGGAGCACGGCGGGCTTACCTTCGCGCAAGCTGAAGTCGATCACACCGCAAAGAGCGGGATGCCGCAGAGCGCGGCCGCCACCGGGCTTGTCGATGAAGTCATGCCGGTCGCCGACATGCCGGCAAAACTGCTGGATTACCAAAACCACTTGCGAAACGTCGCCGGCCGAAAGAGCGATGACGGGATACGGGCCGATGCCGCAGACCATCTGACGCGGATCACCGCGCTGTTGCGGGCAAGAGTCGGGCACGATTTCAGCAAGTACAAGGAAAAGACCATGATCCGCCGCATCCAGCGGCGGATGCAGGTCCTGCAAATCGACACGGTGCAAGACTATGTGACGCGCATAAGGGAGGATCCGCACCAGGTGGAGTTGTTATTCCGCGAACTGCTGATCGGCGTCACGCAGTTTTTCCGCGATCCCGACGCCTTTGCTGCATTGGAAGCAAACGTCATTCCAAAAATTCTGGAGAACGTGGACGCGGGCGATACCATTCGCGTCTGGGTGCCGGGCTGCGCAACAGGCGAAGAGGTCTACTCTATCGCCATCCTGCTGAAAGAGGCGTTGAACGGGCGTGAGGAAATCCCGTCGATCCAGATCTTCGGGACCGACATCGACGATAGCGCCATCGGCTTTGCCCGCGCCGGCCGCTATCGCAAGACGACCGGCGTGTCCGCCGAGCGCCTTGCGCGCTGGTTTGCCGAGGACGGCGAGGAGTTTTGCCCGATCAAGTCGATCCGCGAAGTGTGCGTATTCTCGACGCATAGCGTGGTGAAAGACCCGCCGTTCTCCA
>DASUKT010000367.1:0-2193 GCA_036278575.1 Pseudolabrys sp.
GCGGCCAGCTCGCGCACGCGGCCCGGCAGCTTCTGCTCCCACATCGTTCCGACGTCCTTCACGATCGAGGCTTCGACCACCGGCTCCTTGCCGGCCTGCAACATTCCGGCGACCGAAATGGACATGCGCCGCAGCGTGTGCAGTTGCGCGACCAGACGCCCGAGCCCTTCCCTGCTGCGCAAATCGGGATCGGGTCCGAGCGCGCGGATCATTTCGAGCATCACATAAAATGTTTCCAGAAAGCGCTCAGGCCCACTGCGCTCGTAAGCGAGCTCGCTCGTTGCCTGCTTCCACGCGCCGTCGATTTCGCCCATGACATGATCGTCGGGGATGAACGCATCCTCGAACACGACCTCGTTGAAGTCGTGCTGTCCGGTCATCTGGATGATCGGATTGACCGCGATGCCCGGCGTCTTCATGTCGACGAGGAATTGCGTCAACCCATGCCGGCGGTTCTCTTTCGTCGCGGGCGACGTGCGAAACAGGCCGAGCATGTAATCGGCAATATGCGCGTTGCTGGTCCAGATTTTCGAGCCGTTGATTTTCCAGCCGCCATCGACCTTCGTCGCTTTTGTTTTCGCCGCGAACAGATCGGAGCCCGAGCCGGGCTCGCTCATGCCGATGACAAAGCACAATTCGCCGCGGCAGATGCGCGGGAGGATGTCTTTCTTGATGTGCTCGGGCGCGTATTTGAGCAAGATCGGCCCGCTCTGCCTGTCCGCGACGAAGTGCAGCCGCACCGGCGCGTTGGCGACACGGAATTCTTCCGTCACGACGTAGCGTTCGAGAAAGCTGCGCTCCTGGCCGCCGTATTGCTTTGGCCATGTCATGCCGATCCAGCCTTTGGCGCCGATGCGCCGGCTGAAAGCGGGATTGTGCGAGTCGCCGTGACCTGGCCGGTGCGGATCGAAGGTGCCGGCGGCGATTTCGTCCGCCAAGAACGCCCGCACTTCCGCGCGCAGCTTTTCGCACGCGGGCGGCAGGCGGATTTGATCGAACTGAAGAGTGCCACTCATCGCGAGGCCACCAGAGGCCAGAATTCGTCGGCGCCGCGTTTGGCAATACGCTTGCCGAGCTCCGCCGCCCACCAGCTTTCGTTGCCGAAGTCGTCGCGCCACGAAAGCATTCGCAGCGTGAAGCGATGCAGCACGTGCTCGTTGGTGAAACCGATGGCGCCGAAAACTTGATGCGCAATCGCGGCGCCTTCGGCAGCGGCTTCAGCGGTGCGGATCTTTGCCGACGCGGCTTCAAGAAAAACTACGTCATCGAATGAATCCGCTTGCGCGATGGTGTCGGCGGCGGAGCCGGCGGCGGCGAGCGCGGCGGCGGTTTCGCCGGCGAGCCGTGCAAGATTTTGCTGCACGGCCTGGAATTTCCCGATCTTGCGCTCGAATGCGACGCGTTCGTTGGCGTACTCAACGCTGAGCGCGAGAATCGATTCGAGCGCGCCGGCGATTTCGACGCTGCGCGCGGTCGCGCCCATCAGCATCAGCGACATTTCATCGAAGCCGGCCGGGGCAGGCGTGCTGCGCAACGGCTTTGCGCGCTCAAAGCTGATTGTGCTCGTTGCATCCCCGGCGAGATTTTTTCCATCGCCAATGCGGCAGTCCTTCGCCGCGACCAGGGCGATCGTGCCGCCGGCAAAGACGGCGATATGCTCCGCCCCGCGTGCAAACGGAACGTCGCGGGCATGTCCGCTCAATGTGCCGTCATTATTAAAAGCGATGCGGTCGCGCGGCTGGGCCGGAGCGATGGTCATCATCCCAGCAGGTGCTTCGATACCCGCGCGCGCGAGCAGCCATCCGGCCAGTAACGTTTCGGCAAGCGGCACCGCCAACGCATACCGGCCAGCGACGCCCAGAATTTCAAATCCGTCTGCGAGGCTCGCGCCAGACCCACCTGAATCCTCTGGCACCCAGGCAAGCGTCAAACCGCTGTCGGCCAGCGCGCGCCAGAGCGGCGGTTTCCAGTCTTCATCTTTGGCACGATTGATGGTCTGGGGATCGGCGAGGTCTTTGAATATTCGTGCCGCCGTTTCGGCGACGATATGGTCCTTTTCGCCCGCCACAATCGATACTTGGTCCAAGTTCCTGCTTCCTCGGCGGAGCTTTCCGCCATGGTGCTTTCCGCGCGCCATCGTGCTGGCTGGTTCGTTTATTGGCAAGCCGCTTGGCGGCCCGCGGGGGCGTCTCC
>DASUKT010000368.1:0-3295 GCA_036278575.1 Pseudolabrys sp.
CGCGAGGCCTTGCTTGTCGTCGATCTCGGCCTCGCTCGCGGCTGCTACCTGCGAGCTCACCGTGCTGCCGATCGACTGCGCGATTCCGTTCGGATCGACAATCATGATCACCGATCCATCGCCCAGGATGGTATTGCCGGAGAAGACGGAAATATTGCGCAGCTTGCTCGACATCGGCTTCACGACGATTTCTTCCGTGTGAAACACGCCGTCGACGACGATGCCGAAGGTTTGCGTACCGACCTGAACGACGACAATGAAGCCGTCGTCCTTGTCGCCTGCATCGGCAGGCTCGAGCCCAAGCACCTTGGTCAGCCTGGCAAGCGGCAGAAGCTTGTCGCGAAGACGCAGGACTGCGGTATTCTTGATACGCTCGATGCGGTTCTCGCTGTTGCCCCGCGCGCGCACGAGCTCCATGACCGAAAGCTGCGGGATCGCGAAGCGGTCACCGCCTGCTTCGACGATCAGGGCGGATACGATGGCGAGCGTCAGCGGAATCTTGATCGTGAAATTCAAGCCCATTCCCGCAACGGACTTTACGTCGATCGTCCCGCCAATCTGATCGATATTGTTGCGCACAACGTCCATACCGACGCCGCGGCCCGAGACATTCGTAATCGTGGTCGCAGTGGAAAAGCCGGGCGCGAAGATGAACTTATGGATCTGCGCTTCGGACAGCTTCTCGATTTCGTCTTCGGAAGCGAGACCCTGCGCGATCGCCTTGGATTTGATGCGGGAGGTGTTGAGCCCACGCCCGTCATCGGCGATTTCGATGACGATCTGCCCGCCCTCGTGATAGGCCGACAGCCGGATGCGGCCGCGCGGAGATTTTCCCGCGGCACGGCGATCGGCCGGCGACTCCAGCCCATGGTCGGCGGAGTTGCGCACCATGTGGGTGAGCGGATCTTTGATGAGATCGAGCACCTGCCGGTCAAGCTCGGTTTCCGCGCCGTGCATCTCGAGATCGATTTCCTTGCCAAGTTCGTTGGCCAAGTCGCGCACGATGCGCGGCAGCTTCTGCCATGCATTGCCGATCGGCTGCATGCGCGTCTTCATGACGCCTTCCTGCAGCTCGGCGGTGACGTTTGAAAGGCGCTGCAGGGGCCCCTTGAATTCCGAGTCCTCGTGGCGCCGCACGATTTCCAGAAGCTGGTTACGCGTGAGCACCAGCTCCGAAACCATCGTCATCAACTGCTCGAGCGTATCGACGGTGACTCGGATCGACTGGCTGCCGGACTTGTTCTCTTCTTCCTTGGCCGGCGCCGTGTTGTTTTCGCGAGGAGCGCTTCCCTCGCGCGGAGCAGGCTTTGCAGGTGCCGGCTTGGCCACCGCAGCCGCGATCGAGGGGTCGACCTCGGTCTCACGGAACGCGCGCTCCAGTTCGTCGAGCGAAACTTCGCCCGGTCGCAACGGCCGTTCCAGCACTTGAGGCGTCAATGTGCCGACCGTCTGCGCCGGAGGCGGAAGCGTAGCTGACGCCGGCTGCACGATCTGCTTGACGATGCGCTCAAGCTCGGAAATCAGGTCGGTGTCGCTGCCGTCCGGCTCGCGCTGATCGCTTTCGAGCGCGTCGAGGATTTCCTTGATGCGATCGATGGTCGCAAGGATGAGCGTGACGGCTTCGCCGGTTGCCGGCGCACCGTCGCGGAATTTTCCCATCAAGGTCTCGGCGGCATGCGCTAGCGCTTCGAGCCGCGGCAGGCTTAAAAAGCCGCACGTGCCCTTGATCGTGTGGACAAGGCGGAAAATGTTATCGAGGATTTTTTTGTTGTTCGGTTCCTGCTCGAAACGGACGAGCTCGACATCCACCACGTCGAGACTCTCGTTGGTCTCGGTCACGAACTCTTGCAGCAGGTCGTCCATCGAAAACGCCTTACCCAACGGGGTTTAGCCCGTTCCACCGCACCCGTTTGCGCGCCGGCTCAGTGTGTCGGTGAAGCGTTTAATTTTGGTTGCAGGCGAGGCGCGGAATAGCGTCGTTTAGATTTCGTTAATCAAATAAAAGCGCTTGTGCGCGAGCAATGTGGATCACTGTGCGGTCAGCACAACCGCATCGCCGTCCATGGTAATCGAGGCGGCGACGCCCGCCGCTTGCGCCAGAAGCCCCGCGTAAAAGGGCTGGATACGGTGGGCATCGACGCCCTCGCCGGGCTGAACGGCAAGCAGCGCCGGCACCGCGGGCGGAATACGGGCATTCGTGCCGGCGGCACGGATCTTGAAGCCCATGGTTTCGCCGGACCCGAGGGAGTCAACGGTGAGCTGGCCGCCGCGCGGAATGGCCTGGCCGGCGATCAGCAGCAGATTGAGCAGCAGCTTCACCCGATTCTTCGGCAGCAGCGCGCGCGGCAAATTCCACGCCAGCTTGGTCTTGTCGTCTTCAAAGAAGCCGCGCGCGATCGTTTCGGCATCGCCGAGATCGATCTGCGCACCGGCCGAACCGGCGGCGCCGAAGGCGATGCGGCAGAACTGAAGCTTGGCGGACGCGGTGCGCGAGCTCTTTTTAATGAGCTCGAGCGCAAACTCCTGTGTCTCCGCGTCATTTTCTTCGGCGAGCACTTCCAGCCCGTTCACAATCGCGCCAACCGGGCTGATCAGGTCGTGGCACACTCGGGAGCATAGCAAGGCTGCGAGGTCGAGCGCTTCGATCGGTGGAGCAGACATCGCGTGGTCTCCGGCGTGCAGGACGAAACGAGCCTGCGAATCGCTAACCACACCGGCCCCGCGCGTGATACACTGCACCCGCGCAGCCGCCAAGGACCGCCGTGGGAATCAACAGACTGACGACCGAACCGGACATTACGCCGGCTGTGGCGGCCAAATTACTCGACGACCTGACTGCGATTGTGGCGCAGGCTTCAGCCGTCGTCCTGAGTAATCCAGCCGATGCCGTTGCGCGCCGCACGAAGGCCGATCAATCGCCGGTGTCGGCAGCCGATGAAGCCTCCGAGGCCGTTATTCTGGAAGGATGCGCGCGCGCCGCCGCCAATGTTCCGGTCGTGTCGGAAGAGCGCATAAGCCGATCGGCGCCACCTTTATTGCGTCACAGCTTCATCCTCGCCGATCCGCTGGACGGCACACGCGAGTTCCTGCAGGGGCGCGATGAATTCACTGTCAATCTCGCGATCGTCAGCGGCGGAATCCCGATCGCCGGCATCGTCGCGGCGCCTGCGCTCGGCCTGCTGTGGCGTGGAGTCGTCGGCACGAGCGCCGAGCGTTTCCGGATGGCTCGCGATGGCGCATTGAGCGGCTCCGAAACAATCCGCACGCGCCGCTGGCCGGGACAGGATGCAATCGC
>DASUKT010000369.1:0-4411 GCA_036278575.1 Pseudolabrys sp.
CCGACAGCGCTGTGACCGACCGGCTGCGGGAAATCATCACCGGCAACAAGCTCGACCACACCATCGCGCGCAAGGCGGACCGCGCCGGCGTCGAGGCCTTCTACCGCGCGCGTGCTTACGCGCCGCTGTGGATCAGCAACGATGCCGCCAACGACCGTGCCAAGGCAGCGATGGCCTACCTCGCGCAGGTCGATACCGTCGGGCTCAATCCCGCCGATTATCCTGTGCCCGATTTCAAATCGGCGTCCACTCCCGATGCACTCGCGGCAGACGAACTGCGGCTGACCGAGTCAGTGCTCACCTATGCCCGCCACGCGCAGATCGGACAGATCAACTTCACCCGCGTTTCCGGCGATATTTTTTACAAGCTTGAGGCGCCCGAGCCCGCCGATGTCCTGAAGAAGATGGTGGACGCCAGCGATACCCGCGAAGCGCTCGACAGCTACAATCCGCCGCAGCCGGAATTCAAGGCGCTGGAGAAGAAGCTTGCCGAACTGCGCTCCGGAGCATCCCCGAACAGGCCGGACGCTCCCAAGGTCGTGCATATCGCGGAAGGCAAAATCCTGCGTCCGGGCATGAGCGACCCCCGCGTAATCAGCTTGCGCAAGCGATTGAACATCGCGGGCGACAGCAGCAGCGTTGTCTATGACAAGGACGTGTTCGAGGCGGTGAAGGAGTTTCAGAAGAGCGCCGACCTCGGCCCCGATGGAATGCTCGGCTCACGCACGGTGCGCGCCCTCAATGGCAGCGAAAAATCGCACCATGTATCGAAAAATCCGATCGACACCATTCTCGTCAACATGGAGCGTTGGCGCTGGATGCCGCGCGATCTCGGCGCCACACGTGTGATCGTCAACATCCCCGATTACACGTTGAGCCTCTACCGTAACAACGAGCTTTACTGGAAGACGAAGATCGTCGTCGGCAAGCCGGGCAAGGCGACGCCGCTGATCACTGCGGCGATGAAATACATTACGGTCAACCCGACGTGGAACGTACCGCCGTCGATCATCGAGAAGGAATATCTGCCGGCGCTGCAGGAGGACCCCGGAGCGCTCGACCGGATCGGGCTGAAAATGTACCAGGATCCGGACGGCACCGTGCATATCTATCAGCCGCCGGGAGCCGGCAATGCGCTCGGCCGCATCCGCTTCAACTTCCCGAACAAGTTCCTGGTCTATCAGCACGACACACCGGACAAGTATCTGTTCGCGCGTGAAAAGCGTGCATATAGCCACGGCTGCATGCGCGTGCAGGATCCGCTCGTCTATGCCGAGAAACTGCTGTCGATCGAATTGCCTAACGAGCACTACACGCCGGCAAAACTGGAAAAGATGTACGGCGACAACGAGATCAACCTCAACTTCCCGAAGCCGATCCCCGTGCATCTCACGTATCAAACCGCATTTGTCGACAGCAACGGCAAGCTGCAATTGCGCGAGGACATTTACGGTCACGACGCGAAGATGATCGCGATCCTCAAGAGCAGCAGCGAGCGGAGAGTTGCGGATATCGCCATCGACCGGCCGCCGGACACCTCGGCAAAGCCGGTGCGCATGCCGGTCGGCATGTACAGCGGCAACGGCGGTGATTATGGCGACGAGGGTTACAGCCGAGGCCCTGCAACCTTCTTCGATTTCCTGTTCGGAGGTGCACGGTCACGGCCCTATTACCCGCCGCAGCGCCGCTTCATCGGGCCGAACGCGCGCGAAAACGGCCGTTATAGCTGGCGCTGATCCTGACAGGGCCCGCACGACAAAACGCCGGCATCGAAAGTGCCGGCGTTTCTATGGGATAACCGGTCGTGTTTGAATGGTACAGCTGGGTGGACTTGAACCACCGACCTCTGGTTCCACAGACCAGCGCTCTAACCAACTGAGCTACAGCTGCACAAGGTCG
Organism: Pseudolabrys sp.; assembly: GCA_036278575.1. GTDB lineage: Bacteria > Pseudomonadota > Alphaproteobacteria > Rhizobiales > Xanthobacteraceae > Pseudolabrys. Next base: position 1,900 of record DASUKT010000369.1, read on the forward strand.
GCACGCGACAGCATCGCCTGCAGCCGACGGGCCGGACCCTATGAGCCGACTTTGCATTTTGCAAGCGCCCGGCATCTGAATCGAACCGGCGACAAAAAAGGCCCGGGCAACCGGCCCGGGCCAAACTCAATCGACGACGTGCCGTCTCAGGCGGCCTTGCGGAAGGCGCTGCTGAAACCTTCCTTCAACGGCTCGGCCGTTTCGGCCGCGATGCGCTGAGCATGCTCGGAAAGCTCCTTGCACTGCGCTGTAACGGTATCGAACTGCTCGCGCCAGTAAGCCGTCGAAAGCTCGACGACCTCGGAGAAGGACTTGGCCGTCAGCAATTCGCCGAACAGATCGAACGCGGCATTGCTGTTGGTGCGGCCATGTTCGATCAGCTTCAGGCCGTAATCCGAGTACCCTTTGGAGGCGGTGGCATAAGTATCTTCAAGACGGTCGGTTGCGTCCTCGGCAATCGACTTCATTTTTTCGTAGTTCTCCTTGGCATGCGCGATGCCCTTTTCCGCGATTTCACGGAATGCGGCCGGCATCTCCATCTTCGGGATTTCGAATTGCGGAGTTTCGGTTCTTGCGCTCTCGGCGCCCGAAGCGATCGGCTTCGGCCTCGATTTTGGATTCTGGGTCTGGGTTTGGACTGATTCAGCCATAACGGTGATCCTTGGGTGTGAGACGTTTTCGGGGAGCTGGCGGACCGCTACGCATTACAAAAAATCGCCCGCGCCTACTCCGGGGCTGCCGTGGGAAATTCCCCACCGGCTGCTACTACGAACGATATGGCATGCTTTATGGTGCAATGCAATATAAATATTGCGTTGCACCAAAATACCACATTTGGCCGTTGAAAAGCTGAGGAAATTCTCAGTTCTGGGCCGTCTTGCCGGCCATTTTGACCGATCTTTGACCGAGTTCTTTCGCCTGCTCGCTCAGCGCCGCCATTTGCTCCTTGACGTACTCGCCGTGAAGCGAAAGCACCTCATCCGAGCCTTTCGCGCGCAGCAGCTTTTGCGCAAAGTCAAAGGATGTGGCGATGTTTCGCTCCGTGTAGCGCATCGCAAGCTCGCCGATTTCTTTGGCGCCCGAACGAGCGGCGGTAGCCTGGTTTTCCGCGGCACTCACCGCCTGCTGGGCCGCACTGACAAAGCCATCGAAGGCCTGTTTCGCCTGCGCCACGCTTTTCTCCGCGAACGCACGCATTTCTGACGGAATTTCAAAATTCGGACTGCCACTAACGGCCATTGGAACCTCCTGTCTTGCCCATGTTGTAGAACGCGCAAACGGGCCCAAGGTGCGGCGGCCTAAATCAATTTGTACGCGCTTCATTTCGGGCAGCGCGTAACGGTCATCGGACCCGGTTAACGCTGCCACCTTGTCCCGCAGCGGTTATCCCGTCGAGACGTGGACGCGGCTGTAATCGGACCGTATTAATCGTTCATTAGCCGTAATTGCAGCGAAAGCGATGACACGGTCCGCATTCAGCTTGAGCTATCTGAGCGACCGGCGTCTCGCCGCGCACGCATTGAGCCCGATGCCGGCCTGGCTGTGGCGTATCGACGGCTCACGTGTGCTGTGGGCGAATCCGACCGCTGCGGCCATCTTTAACGCACCCTCGCCTGCCGCACTCGCGACGCGCGATTTTGCAGCGGCCCATCCAGCGGCAGCGCAAATCGCGCGGCTTGCGGAGACATTGCCGGTTGGCGGCACGCCTCGGCTGGAACGGCTGCGCGGATTTGGCGCGGGCGTCGGTGTCGCCCTGACGTGCCTGTGCTCCCGCGTTACGCTCGAGGACAATAAGGCCGCCATTCTTGTTGTTGCGACGGAACGTGCCGGCCCTGCGCTATCGCTGCCCGAACGGGTACGCCGTCTCCTCATCGGTGGGAAAAAGCCGGCCGCAGCTTTTTCCGCCGACGGCGAATTGATCGAAGCGAGTGCCGGCGCCCATGAATTCCTGGGCTCGGCGCGCGATCTGATTTCACTCGGTGCCCAACAACTCGCAAAGGATGCAAGCCAGAACGGGCATGCCGAAGGCCGGATTGCAGAAGCTGAGGTCCGTATCGACCGGCTCGGCGCCGGACCGACCGTGGTGCTGCTCGCGACGTTTTCGGCGGTTCCGGCGCAAGTACAGGAGCCTCCTCAACGGCGGCTGCCGTTGCGTTTTGTTTGGCGGATCGATACCGACGGCATCTTTACGATCCCCTCCGACGCATTCGTTCGTCTCGCCGGATCGGCAACCGCTCGCATTTTGGGAAAACCCTGGCCGCAGGTGGCGCAAGCGCTTGGCTTTGCCGATGGACCTGTTTCGCAGGCGCTTGCCACGCGTGAGACCTGGAACGGCGTAAGCGTGCAATGGCCGGTTGAGGCAGAAGACGAACCTCTCATCATCGAAATGTCAGGCCTGCCCGTCCGCGGTCCCGATTCCACCTTTGGTGGATACCGCGGATTCGGCGTGTGCCGTGATCTGGATCGCCTTGCGGCATTGGAGGCAAAGCGCGCAAAAACTGCCGAACGAGCC
>DASUKT010000370.1:0-3493 GCA_036278575.1 Pseudolabrys sp.
GGCTGCAATGTCGCCGTGTTGATCGACTTCTCGAAGTATCTCAATCGCGTGCTGTCGATTGACGCCGTCAACAAGATTGGCGAGGTCGAACCCGGTTGCGTGCTCGACACGCTCAGGAACGCTGCCGAGCGTCACAAGCTGACATTCGGTCCCGATCCAGCCACCCACGACCATAATACGCTCGGCGGCATGCTCGGCAATAATTCCTGCGGCGTGCATTCGGTGATGGCCGGCCGCACCTCTGACAATGTCGAGGCGCTCGAAATCGTCACCTACGATGGCGAATGGATGACGGTCGGCCCGACCAGCGAGGAGGAATTGCGCGCGATCATTGCCGCCGGCGGTCGCCGCGCCGAAATATACAGCGCGCTGGACACGTTCCGGCACAAATACGGCGATCTCATCCGCGCGCGCTATCCGCGGATTCCGCGTCGCGTTTCTGGTTACGAAAATCTCGATGAGCTATTGCCGGAGAGCGGCTTCAATGTCGCGCGTGCGCTGGTCGGCACCGAATCGACGTGCGTGACGATTTTGCGTGCCAAGCTCAACCTGATGGACAGCCCGCAAAAGCGCGTGCTCGCCATTCTCGGTTTCAAGGATGTTTTCACCGCCGCCGATGCCGTGCCCGAGGTGCTCACGTTTAACCCGATCGGGCTTGAGGGCATCGACCATGAGCTCATCGAGCTCATTCGGGAAAAGCATTATCACCCCGAAGAAATAAAAGTGCTGCCGGAAGGACGCGGCTGGCTGGTCGTTGAATTTGGCGCGGACAGCGAGGACGCGGCAGTCGCAAAGGCGGAAAGGCTCGCCGAAGCATTCAAGGCGAAAGGCCACGATGGCCGCGTGATGCGCGATCCCGCGCAGCAGGCGAAAGTCTGGGACGTGCGCGAAGCCGCGCTCGCCGTCACCGCGCATCGGCCCGACACCTGGGCCGGTTGGGAAGACAGCGCGGTCACGCGCGAATCGCTCGGCGATTACCTGCGCGAACTGAAGAAGCTCTTCAACAAGTATGGCTACGATGCTTCCGTGTACGGGCATTTCGGCGATGGATTGGTCCATTGCAGCATCGATTTCGATCTGCGCAGCGAAAAAGGTATCAGCGACTGGCGCCATTTTCTCGACGAGGCTGCCGATCTGGTCGTGAAATATGGGGGCTCGTTTTCCGGCGAGCACGGCGACGGCCAGGCAAAGGCCGCGCTGCTGGAGAAGATGTACGGCCCCGAGCTTGTGCAGGCGTTCCGGGAATTCAAGGCAATCTGGGATCCGTCCGGCATGATGAATCCGGGCAAGGTCGTCGATCCGTTCCCGATCACGTCCAATCTGCGCATGGGTCCGCTGTGGCGTCCGCCGGACATCAAAGGCGAGTTCGAATATTCACTGGACGGCAGCTTTACGCGCGCGACAACGCGCTGCGTCGGGGTCGGAAAGTGCCGGCGGCACGACAGCGGCAAGGGCGTGATGTGCCCGAGCTATATGGCGACGCGCGAGGAAAGGTATTCGACGCGCGGGCGCGCGCGTCTGCTGTTCGAGATGTTGCACGGCGGGCCTATCGACGATCTCTGGAAAAGCGAGGCGGTCGAAGAAGCGCTCGACCTGTGTCTCGCCTGCAAGGGTTGCAAGAGCGATTGCCCCGTTCACGTCGATATGGCGACCTACAAGGCGGAATTCCGCTACCATCACTACAAAGGCCGCTTGCGTCCCCGCGCCGCCTATTCCATGGGCCTCATTCACGAATGGTCGCGTGTGGCCGGCGCGATGCCGTCACTTGCCAATGCGGCGCTTAGCGTGCCCGGCCTATCTTCGCTTTTGAAATGGGCCGGCGGGATTTCGCCGCATCGAACCATTCCGCATTATGCGCCGCAGAGCTTTACGTCGTGGTTCCGCAAGCGCAACAAACGCGGGCAGGGCCGGCGAATCATGCTCTGGCCCGACACGTTCAACAACTATTTCCGTCCGCAAACGGCGATTGCCGCGACGCAGGTTCTGGAATCGCTCGGTTTTGACGTCACGATTCCGCAAGAAACGCTCTGCTGCGGCCGACCGCTGTATGACTGGGGCATGCTCGACCGTGCCAGGCGGCTATGGACGAAAACCCTGACCGCATTGGAGCCAGAGGTTCGCGAGGGAACGCCGATCGTCGGGCTTGAGCCAGCCTGCGTCAGCACCTTCCGCGACGAATTGCCCGGTCTTTTTCCCGAGCGAGAGGCGGCGGGCCGGCTCTCGAAACAGGTGCTGTTCTTCACGGAATTCCTCGAGCAGCAGTGCGGTGACAAGCCATTGCGGAAAATTTCGGATGAGGCGCTGGTGCAGATCCACTGCCACCATCATGCCGTGCTGGATTCCGAGGCCGAGCAGAAGGTGCTCGATCGCATCGGCCTCGATTACGAGGTCATGGCATCCGGCTGCTGCGGAATGGCGGGTTCGTTCGGTTTCGAGACTGAGAAGTATGACGTCTCGATGACGGCCGCAGAACGCGCGCTGCTGCCAAAGTTACGCGAGAACCCCGGCAAGATGATTCTCTCCAACGGCTTTAGTTGCCGCGAGCAGATCGAGCAGGCGACCGGAAGGCCAACGTTGCATATCGCCGAATTAATTAACTCCGGCAATCCTCTGGCATGACCTGCATTGAAACGCCGCGCGTGAGGACGTGCCCCGTTGGGGAGAGGGTTGGGGGGGGGTGAGGGGGATGGAACTAATTAAAGCTTTAGCCCCTCACCCGGCGCGCAAGCGCGCCGACCTCTCCCAATGGGAGAAGTGAAGGGAGAGCGTGGGCTGTACTCCGCTACACGAGCAGCTTTTCGAGCCTTATGGGCAAGTTGCGCACGCGCACGCCGGTGGCGTGGTAAACCGCGTTCGCGACCGCAGCCGCGGTGCCGACGTTCGCCAGCTCGCCGATGCCCTTGATCCCGGCCGGATTGACGAAATCATCCTCCTCCGGGACGAGGATGACTTCGAGCTGCTGCACGTCGGCGTTCACCGGCACGAGATAGTCGGCGAGGTTATCGTTGACGTAGCGGGCATTGCGCTCGTCGATTTCCGTTGCTTCGTGCAGCGCCGAGGAAATGCCCCAGATCATCGCGCCCATGTACTGGCTGCGCGCCGTGCGCGTGTTCATGATGTGGCCGGCGGCGAACGCACCGACGATGCGCGGCACGCGGATTTCACGCGTCAGCGCGTTGATCCGCACCTCCACGAATTCGGCGCCGAGCGCGTACATCAGCTTTTCGCCTTTGGAGCCGCCGCCAAGGTACGGCTTGCCGCCGTAAAGCTGCTTCATCGCGTCCGGTTTGGCGCCGGGCGGCAGGAACTCGGCGTACTCCTCGATGGCGCCCACGCCAAGCCGCTTGAAGAGATCGGCAAGCCGTTCTTCGCCGCCGTCCTGCGACACCGCGCGGCCTTCTGTGAAGTGAATCTGGCTTGCCGGTTTGCCGGCGAGCGGGCTTTCGTTCGACGTGACCGCTGCGTGTGTCAGCTTTTCGCGGATGGCATCGCA
>DASUKT010000371.1:0-2931 GCA_036278575.1 Pseudolabrys sp.
GAGAAAGACTTTTCCCAAATGGCCAAGGGCCAGAAGGACGCCCCCAAGGCGGAAAAGCCGAAGCCGCTGGTCGAAAAGAAAGACGATCCCAAGCCGGTCGAGGACAGCAAGGCCAAGCTCGCCAAGAAGGAGCTCAAGACGGCGCGCGACGATTCACCCCCGCCGCAACCCGAGCCGAAGCCGAAGCCGGTGGAGAAGGCGGTGAAGGACAAGCCAAAGCCGCCGCCGAAGCTCGATGAGATCGGCGAAAAAATCAAAGAGCAGGCGGAAAAAAAAGAGAAGGAGGCGAAGCTGAAGCCGGATCGGCTGCCGCCGCGGCGTCCTCCGCGACCAAAGACTCCGCCGGAGAAGAAATTCAGCTTGAACGACGTACGCGCGCTGCTCGACAAGCGCGAAGCGACGCGTATGGCGTCGGCCGGCGACACGCTCAACAGCAAGCCGTCTCTCGGCTATGTGCACGGCGCCGCCGTGACCTTGTCGGAAAGCGAGATTGAAGCGCTTAAGCGGCGCATCTCGCAGTGTTGGACCGTCCCGGTCGGCGCCGCTAATGCGCAGAATCTTTCGGTGGTCTTCCGTGTCGGCTTTCGCCGCAATGGAACGGTCGCCTTCGGACCTGAACTCGTCGCTGGCTCGGCGAACTCGAGCTACGGCCCTGCTTTCGCTGAAAGCGGCAAGCGTGCGATTCTCCAGTGCCAGCCGTATACGATGCTTCGGCCAGAGCACTACGACGTCTGGAAGGACGTCGAGATCGAATTCAAGCCTTCAGACATCGGCGGCTAGGGGCATCGGATATCGGGATGACTCAATCGAATTTTTCGGCTTCGCTTCCTCGCCTTACGCGGCGCAATCTGCTCGCTGGCGCGGGCGCCGGTACGCTTGCCGCGATCGCGCCGAGCATCGCCGGCGCGGTGACCCGCATTCAGATCAACGAGGGCAATTTCAAGCCGATCCCGATTGCGCTACCTGATTTTCTCGGCGGCGCGCCGACGGAAGACGAAACAGCGCGCAACATCACGGCGGTCATCACCGCCGATCTCAAGCGTAGCGGTCTGTTCGCGCCGATCGATCCGCGCGCATTCACCGAAAAGATAACCAATACCGACGCCGTGCCGCGCTTCGCAGATTGGCGGGTGATCAATGCGCAGGCGCTGGTGATCGGACGCATTACGCGTCAAGGCGATGGACGCTTGAAGGCCGAATTCCGGCTGTGGGACGTATTTGCCGGTCAACAGCTTGACGGTAAGCAATACTTCACCTCCCCCGACAACTGGCGGCGCATCGCTCACATCATCGCCGACGCGATTTACAAGACACTTACCGGTGAGAGCGGCTATTTTGATAGCCGCATCGTCTTCGTCGATGAGACGGGGCCCAAACGTCGGCGCATCAAGCGCCTCGCCATCATGGATCAAGATGGTTACGGGCCGCGCTATCTCACGCGCGGCGACGATCTTGTCCTGACGCCGCGTTTTAATCCGACGTCACAGGAAATTACGTACATGTCGTACGGGCGCGGACAGCCGCGCGTTTACCTGCTCAACATCGAGACCGGGCAGCGGGAGATTGTCGGCAACTTCCCCGGCATGTCCTTCGCCCCGCGCTTTTCGCCCGACGGTCAGCGCGTGATCATGAGCCTGCAGCAAGGTTCCAACGCCAATCTGTTCGTGATGGATCTGCGCTCCAAGTCGACGACGCGGCTTACTGATACGCCTGCGATCGACACCGCGCCTTGCTATTCGCCGGACGGCCAGTGGATTTGTTTCGAGAGCGACCGCGGCGGCTCGCAACAAATCTATGTCATGCCGGCAAGTGGGGGACAGGCCAAACGTATCAGCTTTGGCGAGGGCCGGCACTCCACGCCGGTATGGTCGCCGCGTGGCGACTATATCGCCTTCACCGGCTTGATCGGCAACCAGTTCGCGATCGGCATTCTCAAGCCGGACGGATCGGGCGAGCGCATTCTCACCGAAGGTTTTCACAACGAAGGGCCGACCTTCTCGCCCAATGGGCGCGTCATCATGTTCTTCCGCGATCTCGGCCCCGGTCCTTACCTGCACACGATCGACATCACCGGCCGCAACGAACTCAAGGTTCCCACGCCGAGCTTTGCCTCCGATCCGGCGTGGTCACCGCTTCTTTCCTGAAGCGTTGCACGAATGCAACGCTCATAGCCTCGTTCGCGGCGGCCACGCGGCCTTTCCACGACAAGATCGTGCACAAAGCTGGCAGTGCGCCAAGAAAAGCCGCATTCACCGTCTCTTAACCATGACCGACGGTTTCCGCAGTGCGGACGATTTTAGCGGTGGCTGACAAGGGGCCGTCAAGGTTGACGGAACGTTCGCTTAACGACCGTGCTGCTAGAGCGTAACCGGGCTGGTGAGTGCGAGAACGGAGGCACCTCGAATGACCCACCTGAAGCAAACTCTGCGCGGCGCGCGTCTTGTCGCGGCGCTCGCGGTGGCGCTGGCGCTGGCGGCTTGCGCCAACAATCAGGCCAACGGCCCGCAGGCGAATGCCGCGGGTGCCGCTGTTCCGGGCAGTCAGCAGGATTTCGTCGTCAACGTCGGCGATCGCGTTTTCTTCGACACCGATTCCTCGGCTTTGTCGGCGCAGGCGCGCGCGACGCTCGATAAGCAAGTGCAATGGCTGAACCACTACGGCCAATATACTTTCACCATTGAAGGCCATGCCGATGAACGCGGAACGCGCGAATACAACCTCGCGCTCGGCGCTCGCCGCGCTCAGACGGTCCGCGACTACTTGATCGCTCGCGGAATCGCGGCCAACCGCATGCGCACGATCTCATACGGCAAGGAGCGGCCGGTCGCCGTTTGCGACGACATTTCCTGCTGGTCGCAGAATCGTCGTGCCGTCACGGTGCTCGACGCGAGTTCGTAAGCGCGGGTCTCGCGCGTCGGCAAACGTGGTGCC
>DASUKT010000372.1:0-3963 GCA_036278575.1 Pseudolabrys sp.
CTCGAGACGAACCTTCTTCAGCAGCCCGCGAGCGCGAGCCTCCACTTCCTTCCGGTCCTGCTTCAGCACGTGAAGCGGCGCCATCATGATGTTTTGCAGCGCCGTGCGGTGCGGGAATAGGTTGTATTGCTGGAAGACCATACCGACCTTGCGCCGCAGCGCGAGCTTGTCGAGCTTCGGATCGTGGACCTCCTGTCCTTCGACCAGGATCGAGCCGCGGTCGATCGGGACCAGCGCGTTGATGCAGCGCAGTAGCGTCGATTTACCCGAGCCCGACGGGCCAATGACGCAGATCACTTCGCTTCGGGCGACGTCAAAAGAAATGCCCTTAAGCACCTCGACGGCGCCGAACGATTTGTGCACGTCCTTGATCTGAACGAGCGGCTGATCCGGCGTCCAGGCCATCCGTTATCCTTTGACTGCGAAGCGGCGCTCGAGCGCCAAGGTCCAGCGTGCGATTGGATAACAGTAGAGGAAAAACCAGGCGAGCAGATAAAGATACATCGGCACCAGAAGCGCGTGGTTGGCTTCCGCTGCAAGCGCGTTGCCAGTGAGTGTCATCGCCTCATTGACGCCGACGATCGAGCACAAAGGCGTCCCCACCACGAGAATGGCGTAGAGATTCATCCACGGCGGCAGCGCGCGCTTGACGCATTGCGGCAGAATGACCATCCGCAGCGTTTGCCATCGGGTGAACGCAAGCGATTCAGCCGACTCCCATTGGCCGTACGGGATCGACTGTATGGCGCCGCGCACGAGCTCGGACATATTGGCCATGACCGGCAAGGAAAGCCCGAATGTCGCTTTCAGCCAATCCGGAAGTGCAATGACAATGCCCCCGATCTGCAGTTGAAATGGCAACAGCAACATCGCGTAGAACAGCAGCACCAGCCAGGGCGCGTTGCGGAAGAATTGAGTCACAAACCACGAGACGGCGCGCAGAGGCCTCATCTGAGATATCTGAGCCAAACCCAGGAAAGTGCCAAGCACGGTTCCGATCGCCATGGCGAGAAAGCTGATGGCGACGTTGAGAATGAAACCGCTAGCCATGAGCGGCGTCCATTTCCAAAGGGTGGCAATAATCGACAGCGCTCCGGGGCCGGCCTGCGCGTGAGCTCCGGTCATGGCGAAGACGAGGATGAAAAAGAGCGCAATTCCGACAAGACCATGCCGGCTTTGTAACAGGGGAAACTCCGCCTTGTCCGCGCGCGCCGGGTCGAGCGCCGGCGCAAGCGGCAGCAGAACCGGCAGATCGCCGCTGCTTCGCACGCGTTCAGCAGGCGACGAAGAAGTCATACGCCGATCCCCGGCACGCGCAGCGCCCGCTCAAGCCGGGTCATGGCGAAGACGAACAGGCCGACCAAGCCGACATAGATGATCAGCAAGACGTTCATCATTTCGGGCACGTTGAGATTGTCCGACCAGATCTGATTGCTCACATAAAGCATTTCCGGCACGGCAATCGCATAAGCAATCGTTGTCGTCTTGATGAGATTGACGAGGTTGTTATTGAGCGCCGGTAGGCTGATGCGGAAGGCGAGGGGCAAGAGAACGTGGACGTAGGTGCCGAGGCGGCCATAGCCGAGCGCCTCGGCGGCTTCGACCGTTGTGCTTGGCACCGCCTCGATGCCGGCGCGGAAAATTTCCACGTTGAATGCGCCGGCATAGAAGGAAAGGCAGATAATCGCCCAGGTGAGATTGCTGATCAGCGGTACGGTCTGGCCATTCGCCAACTCGACGGTGATGTAGGAGCCGAGCGCGAAATAAAAGAAGTAGAGCTGGATCAGCGGCGGCGTGTTGCGAAAGAACTGGATGTAGCCGCCGACCGCAACGCGTAACGGCTTGAACGACGAGCCCTGCACCCAGGCGCCGATCAATCCGATAGCGATGCTCAACGCGAGACAACTCGCCATCAATTCAATCGACGTCAAAAAGCCGTCGAAGAAGCGATGGCGATCGAATGCATCGTAAAAGATCGTCAGATTGATTCCGGTGGTCTCATGCAGCCACCGGAACCAGTTCCACACTGCCTGCACCAGCCGTTCTCCTTAAACGGGCGGTTCGCACGCCGAATGCACTGCGAGCAGCGGCGCATCGGGGCGATTGCCGTTCAGTAAGACGGCGGTGTCGTGTCGGGGCTGTACTTCGCGTGCATCTTCGCAAGCCACGCCGAGGGCTGAATATGCCACTTCTTTTCGATCTCGATCAGCTTGCCGGTGCGATGCCAGTTGTAGATCACACCCGAGATGAAACGGCCGAATGCCTTGTCAACCTCCTCGAGGCGAACGGCGGCGCCCCATGGCGACTCCATGATTGTCGGCAGCGGCATCGCGTAGTTGCCCCATGTTTTGGTGTCCGACAGCGGGCCGGCGAAGGCCGTGTCGTCATAAAGGAAGCCGACGCAGTTGCCTTGCAGCAGCGCATTCTCCGCTTCGGACGTGCCTTTGAAGGCGACGATCTGCGCGCCGTATTTCTCCGCCACCGGCTTGTTGTAATAGGCGCCCTGGATGCCGCAGATTTTCTTGCCCTTGAGGTCGTTCCAGTCTTTCAGGCCTGCGCTCTTGGCCGCGAGGACATTGACGCCCGAGGCGTAATAGTCCGGCAGCACGATACCGACCACTTTCCGGCGCGCTGCGGTGTCGTTCATCGTGGCGATCATCAGGTCGATCTTGCCCTGCTGCAAGAACTGCATTCGGTTCGACGAGACCACAGGCTCAAGCTGCAGCTTGACGCCGAGCGTATCGGCGATCTCCTTGGCGAGGTCGGGGGCGAATCCGATGATCTTTCCCGACGGGTCACGGAAGCCGAACGGTTTGTAGTCGGCCTTGACCCCGACGATCAGCGTGCCGCGCTGCTTGACCCGTTCCAGCGTCTGCGCGGAGGCCAAACTCGTCGCGGCGCCGACCAGCGCCGCCGCCAGCAGCCATTTTTTCAATGAAAACACAGACATGACTCTTCTCCACTCAGCGGTTTTTCCTGGATGGAAAGGGTAACCTTGTGCGGTTCCGCTGTTCAAGGGCGCTCTTGAACCCAGTCTAGAATCCGACCGCTGTGCCATGCAGGTCGTATTCGTCCGCGCGCTCGATCTTCACGGTCGCGATCTCGCCGACCCGCAAGGGGCGGCGGCTTGCGACATAGACCGCCCCGTCGATCTCCGGCGCGTCCGCCATGGAGCGGCCCTTGGCAACGGTCGGACCGGCCTCGTCGATGATGACCTGCTGGCGCGTGCCCACCTTGCGTTTGAGGCGGCGGGTGGAAATCTTCTGCTGCGCCTGCATGAAACGATGCCAGCGCTCCTTCTTCACGTCGTCCGGCACCGGGGCCGCAAGATCGTTCGCCAGCGCGCCCTTGACTGGCTCGTAGCGGAAGCAGCCGACACGGTCGAGGGAGGCCTCGTCGAGCCATTGTAGCAGCGTCTCGAAATCGGCGGCGGTCTCGCCGGGAAAGCCGACGATGAAGGTCGAGCGCAGCGTGATGTCAGGGCAGATGTCACGCCATTTGGCGATCCGCTCGAGCGTCTTTTCCTGCGCGGCCGGGCGCTTCATGCGTCTGAGCACGTCCGGCGCGGCGTGCTGAAAGGGGATATCGAGATAGGGCAGCACCTTCCGCTCGGCCATCAGCGGAATGACGTCGTCGACGTGCGGGTAGGGATAGACATACTGCAGCCGCACCCAGACGCCGAGCTCGCCCAGTGCGCTGGCGAGATCTATGAATTTCGCGCGCACCTCGCGGTCGCGCCACTGGCTCACGGCGTATTTGATGTCGAGACCGTACGCCGACGTATCCTGCGAGATCACCAGCAGCTCTTTGACGCCCGCAGTGACCAGCTTTTCCGCTTCGCGCAGCACGTCGCCGACAGGCCGCGACATCAGATCGCCGCGCAGCTTCGGAATGATGCAGAAGGTGCAGCGATTGTTGCAACCTTCCGAGATTTTCAAATAGGCATAGTGGCGCGGGGTGAGC
>DASUKT010000373.1:0-3585 GCA_036278575.1 Pseudolabrys sp.
CTGTCGATGATCCCGACCTCGACCGGCGCCGCCAAGGCGATCGGGCTCGTGCTGCCCGAACTGAAGGGCAAGCTTGACGGCGTCGCCATCCGCGTGCCGACGCCGAACGTGTCGGTGATCGATCTCAAGGTCGTCGCCAAAAAAGCAACGTCGAAGGAAGAAATCAACGAGGCAGTGAAACGCGCGTCCGAGCAGCAGCTCAAGGGCATCCTCGCCTACACCAACGACCCCAACGTCTCGATCGATTTCAACCACGATCCGCACTCGTCGACCTTCCACATGGATCACACCAAGGTCATGAACGGCACGCTCGTGCGCGTGATGTCGTGGTATGACAATGAGTGGGGATTCTCCAACCGCATGGCCGATACCGCTGTCGCAATGGGCAAGTTGATCTAGTCACCGGCCTCATCCTTCGAGACGACGGCGTCGCCGCCTTCTCAGGATGAGGATCGAAGCTTCAGCCCTCCTCCTGAGGAGCCGAGCACAGCGAGGCGTCTCGAAGGATAAGGGCGCGGGGTAATTCCTTCATGCAATTCCGCACTCTCGATCATGTCGATGTGAAGGGCTTGCGCGTGCTTGTGCGCGTAGACCTGAACGTGCCGGTCGAAAACGGCATCGTCACCGACAGCACCCGCATCGAGCGCACCGCGCCGGCGCTCACCGAAATCGCCGACAAGGGCGGCAAGGTCATTCTGCTTTCGCACTTCGGCCGGCCGACGGGGCGCGATTCGAAAGATTCGCTGAAGCCGGTCGCCGCCGAAGTCGCGCACATCATCAAGCGGCCGGTGAGATTCGTCGACGATTGCATCGGCGATGCAGCGGAGCGCGCGGTCGCCGCGATGAAGCCGGGCGACATCGTTTGCCTCGAGAACACCCGCTTTCACGCCGGCGAAGAAAAGAACGATTCACAATTTGTCGCCGCTCTCGCCAAACTTGGTGACATTTACGTCAACGATGCCTTTTCCGTGTCGCATCGCGCGCACGCTTCGACGGAAGGTCTCGCTCATCTGCTGCCTGCTTACGCCGGCCGTACGCTGCAAGCCGAACTCGAAGCGTTCGAGAAGGCGCTGGAGAAACCGGAACGGCCGCTGGCAGCGATCGTCGGCGGCGCCAAGATTTCGACCAAACTCGAACTGCTCAGCAATCTCTTGTCGCGTGTGGACACGCTAATCATTGGCGGCGCAATGGCGAACACATTCTTGCTCGCGCTCGGCAAGCCGGTCGGCAAGAGCCTGGTCGAGCGCGATCTCCTGAATACCGCGTGCAAAATCATGAACGAGGCCAAAGCGGCGAAACGCGAGATCGTGCTGCCGGTCGACGCCGTCGTGGCCGAAAAGCTGGAGGCGCACGCCCCTTCGCGCGCTGTCGATACCGACCACGTTGGCGCCAATGACATGATCCTGGACATAGGCCCGCGCAGCATCGAGCAGGCGGTTTCGGTGGTCGCCCGCTCGAAGACTTTGGTCTGGAACGGGCCGTTCGGCGCTTTCGAGATCGAACCGTTCGATAACGGGACAATCGAGGTGGCGGAGGCAGTCGCGGAACGAACGGACGCGGGAAGACTTGCATCGATTGCAGGCGGCGGCGACACCGTCGCCGCCCTCAACGCGGCGGGCGTCACCGGCCGCCTCACCTACGTTTCCACAGCAGGCGGCGCCTTCCTCGAATGGCTGGAAGGCAAGGCCTTGCCCGGAGTTGAGGTGTTGAGAGTAAAATGATCCGGAAGTTCCTGCAGTCCGGGCGGCGTACGGTCTCTCGTATTTCAGCGCCCACCGGAATGACACATTGAGACGGAGTGGGCGATGAATCTGGACGAACTGAACAAAGTCGCGCAGGCCATGGTCGCGCCGGGACGCGGCATTCTTGCCGCCGATGAATCCTCCGGCACCATCAAGAAGCGCTTCGACGCTATCGGCGTCGAGTCCACCGAGGACAATCGCCGCGACTACCGCGAGCTGCTGTTCCGCTCGACCGAAGCGATGAAAAATCACATCTCCGGCGTCATTCTTTACGATGAGACGATCTGGCAGAAAGCGAAAGACGGCACGCCGCTGGTCGAACTCATCAAAAAGGCCGGCTCCATTCCCGGCATCAAGGTTGACGAAGGCGCCAAGCCGCTGCCGCTCGCCGCACCGGGCGAACTCATTACCGTTGGGCTCGACAGGCTCGCCGACCGTCTGCCGAAATATTACGAGCAAGGCGCGCGTTTCGCGAAGTGGCGGGCGGTGATCGATATCGGCTCAGGCATTCCGACGCGCAACTGCATCCGCGCCAATGCGCATGCGCTCGCGCGTTACGCAGCGCTCTGCCAGAACGCGCAGATCGTGCCGATCGTCGAGCCGGAAGTGCTGATGGACGGCGACCATGACGTCAATCGTTGCTTCAGCGTGACTGAGCACGTCCTGCATGCGGTGTTCGAGGAATTGTACGAAGCGCACGTAATGCTCGAAGGCATCGTGCTCAAGCCGAACATGATCATTCCCGGCAAGAAGTGCGCAAAGCGCGCGTCGGTTGAGGAAGTGGCCGAGCAGACTGTGACCGCGCTCAAGCTTTGCGTGCCGGCGGCCGTTCCAGGCATTGCGTTCCTTTCCGGCGGACAATCGGACGAGGAAGCAACCGCGCATCTCGACGCCATGAACAAGATCGGCAATCTGCCGTGGAATCTCACTTTCTCTTATGGCCGCGCGCTGCAGGCCGCGCCGCAGAAAGCCTGGTCGGGCAAGAGCGAGAATGTCGCTGCCGCGCAGCGTGCGTTTGCGCACCGTGCCAGGATGAACGGGCTGGCCGCGCTCGGACAATGGAAGGCCGACCTGGAGAAAAAGGCCGCGTGAGCTACGCGGCCTTCGTTTTTCTTCCTGCTAGTCGCAATTTTTGCGATTGACGGTCTTCGAGCCGGTCACATCTTCCTTGTGCACGGTTTTGGACGAGCAGCCGAGGCCATTGGTTTCGTGCGTGACTGTTTTCTTTTCGGTGCCGACCACGCCGCCATGCTCGTGCACCGTTACCGATGCATCCGGATGGTCGTGCTGGATTACAACGCCCGGGTCGCGCCGCTCTTCGATGACGGTCTGCGCGTTGGCGCCAAGCGAGCCGAAGGCCGTCGCGGCCAGCGCGATGACAAGGACATTGAGCTTCATAGGGGCCTCCTGCTAATGGAACCGCACCGATAACTCTCCTCCCGGCTTCTCCGTTCCTCCAGTTCCAATCATTCAAGGACAATACCTGTGATCGATCTCTACACATGGACGACGCCAAATGGCCGCAAGGCTTCCATTGCGCTCGAAGAGCTTGAACTCCCTTACACGGTTCATCCGATCGACATTTCCAAGGACGAGCAATTCGCGCCGGCGTTTCTGAAGATCGCGCCGAACAATCGCATCCCCGCCATCGTCGATCGCGACACCAACATCTCGCTGATGGAGTCGGGCGCGATCCTGATCTATCTCGCCGACAAGACCGGCAGGCTGCTGCCGAAATCCGGCGAAGCGCGGTACCGCGTGATCGAGTGGCTGATGTGGCAGATGGGCGGGCCCGGCCCGATGCTGGGCCAGGTGCATCATTTCGTGAGGTACAACAAAGGCA
>DASUKT010000374.1:0-11777 GCA_036278575.1 Pseudolabrys sp.
CGTCATTACTGACGTGACGATCCGCTTTCTGCTCACGCAATCGCTGCTGTGGAGCGAGGAGGCCTCCAAGCTTTGCCTCACCACACTGGCGTTCCTTGGCGGTGCGCTCGCCTATCGCGCGCGTCACCACACTGCGATCCAGTTTGTCACGCGATTTTTCCCCGATGCGTTGCGGCAGGCGGTGGCAATCGGCGTCGATGTCTTCATTCTTTGCGTGGCGTTGATCACGCTCTATGTGTCGTTCGAATTGCTTGCGGTGGCGGAGACCGCTCGCACGCCAATCCTGCAAATCAGCACGGCGTGGATCGTGCTGCCGTTCACGGTTGGGCTCGCGCTCATCGCGTTGTTCGCGGTGGAACGGCTCGCGTTCGAACATCAAGGGCGCATGGTGCTCGTGGCCGGCGGCGTGGTAATGGCGATGATCGCCGCCGTCGTCGCTATCGGCTATTTACCCATTCCGAAGCCAGGCATCGGCCTGTCACTCAGCCTGATGCTGATCCTGTTTTTCGTCGTGGTGCTGCTGGGTCTTCCGGTCAGCTTCTCGATGCTGCTCGGCTCGATCTTCTTCCTGCAAATCACCGATTCTGCGCCGATGATCGCGGCCGCGCAGAACACCGTCGACGGCACCGGTCATTTCATCCTGCTCACGCTGCCGTTCTTCATCTGGGCCGGGCTCATCATGGAAAAAGGCGGCATCAGCGTGCGGCTGGTGCGCTTCGCCATGGCGCTGGTCGGTCACTTGCGCGGCGGGCTGCTGCAAGTGGTCGTGGTGACGATCTATCTTGTGTCCGGTATTTCGGGCTCGAAGGCGGCCGATGTGGTCGCCGTCGGCTCGGTCATGCGCCGTGAGTTGAAAAAGCAGGGCTACCGGCCGGAGGAGGAAGCTGCCGTGCTCTCGGCCGCCGGCGCCATGTCGGAGACGATCCCGCCCAGCATCGCCATGCTGGTGCTCGGCTCGGTGACGCCAATCTCGATCGGCACGCTGTTCATCGCCGGCCTGCTGCCGGCAGCCGTCATCGCTATGCTGCTGATGCTCGCGATTTATCTGATGTCCTGGTATCGCGACACGCCGCGCGCGGCACGGGCGAGCCTTTCCGAATTCGTGAGGGCGAGCGGCGGGGCCATCCTCCCGCTGGTAATGCCGGTCATCATGATCGTCGGCATCAAGTTCGGCTTCGCGACGCCGACGGAAGTTTCCGCCGTCGCCGTGCTGTACGGCATCGCGCTGTCGGTGATCGTCTACCGCTCGATCGACCTGCGCAATTTCTTCGCCATCGCGGTCGACTGCGGCCTGCTCGCCGGCATGGTGCTGTTCATTATCGCCGCGGCAGGTTCTTTCGCCTGGACGCTGACCGCGGCCGAACTGCCGGCGGAGCTAATCAAGACGCTGCACCTGCTGGGCAACAGCCCTTCCCTGTTCCTGATCGGCTCGATGATCCTGCTCATCGTAATCGGCTCGCTGCTCGAGGGCTTGCCGGCTCTGATCATCCTGGGGCCGCTGCTGCTGCCGATCGCCAACCAGTACGGCATCGACAGCATCCATTATGCGATGGTGATCCTGCTCGCGATGGGCATCGGCATTTTCATCCCGCCGATCGGCATCTGCTTCTACATCGCCTGCGCGGTGTCGGAGAGCGAGATCGAATCCTCGTCAAAGACGATGCTGCCCTATCTCGCCGTGCTGATTGCCGGCGTGCTCGCGGTCGCCTTCGTGCCATGGTTCACGCACGCGATTCCGCGGCTGGTGGAAGGGCATTAGAACGCTCGCCATGCCCCGCCTTGTCCAGGGCATGACCAATCTGCTGCTGCAACTACTGCGGCTTGATGCCGGCGGCGTGCACGACGCCCGCCCACTTTTCCTTTTCGCTCTTGAGGAAGGCTGCAAATTCCTGCGGCTTGTCGCCAACGACAATCACGCCGAGCGGATTGAGCCGCTTTTTCACCTCGTCGCTGCGCAACGCTTCCGCCGCCGCTTTGTTCAACTTGGCGACAACGTCGGTCGGCGTGTTTTTCGGCGCGACCATGCCGTACCAGTTCTCGGTCTGGATCTTCGGATAACCGACCTCGACCATCGTCGGCACATCCGGCAAGGCCGCGACGCGTTTGGTCGTTCCGATCGCAATGGCTTTCAGCTTTCCGGCCTTCACCTGCGGAATCAAGATCGGCAGATCGAGGAACACCATCTGGACCTGCTGGCCGAGCATGTCGTTCACCGCCGGTGCGGCGCCACGGTACGGTACGTGTACGATGTTGATGTGCGCGTTGAGCTTGAGCAGTTCGCCGGCAAGATGCGGCATGCTGCCGATGCCGGACGACGCGAAATTCAGCTTGCCCGGCTCTTTCTTGGCGAGCGCGACAAGCTCGGCCATGTTCGAGGCCGGTACGCTCGTTGCAACGACGAGCATCTCCGGCACCTTGGCGACGAGCGTCACCGGCGCGAAATCTTTCGTCGCGTCGTAGGGCACGCCCTTCTGCACGCTGGCGCTGATCGCAAGCGCGCCGGCGCTACTGATCGCAATCGTGTAACCATCCGGGTCAGCCTTCGCGACCATTTCGGTGCCGAGCACGCCGCCTGCGCCGCCGCGGTTGTCGACCACGACCTTCTGCTTGAGGATTTCCGCCATCTTCTGCCCGACCGATCGCGCGATGATGTCGCTCGGCCCGCCGGCCGGGAACGGCACGATGAGGTGGATCGGCCCCTTGGTCGGAAATTCCTGCGCGCCGGCCAAGGCCGGCACGAGCAGCGCGGCAAGGCCGGCGAGAACGAAATATCGAAGGGTTCGCATGGGCATCCTCCCGACGTTTGGTGCGCGGTTCTTTGAGCCGCGGCTTCAGCCATTGTGACCGCGCACGCGTGGCTTGACAAAAACTTTTGAGCGTTAGCAAGCTATGCCTTTCCGGTATATCTCGCCGATCATGGACCTGAAAGAAATCCGCTATTTCGCGCAGGTCGCCCGCGCCGGCAGCTTCAGCCGCGCAGCGGACGAACTGCGCACGGCGCAACCCGCGCTCAGCCGCAAGGTGCGCAAGCTCGAGCGCGAACTGGGGATCGATCTGTTCATCAGGCACGGCCGCGGCGTGCGGCTCACCAATGCGGGCTCGGTGTTTCTGAAAAATGCGGAAGCAATCGATCAGCTTGTCCGCCGCACCGGCGAGCAAGTGCGCGCGCAGGACACCGCCGTTACCGGACACGCCGCGTTGGGTGTGCCGCCGGCGGCGGGGCTATTGATTGCGCCGACGGTCGTGCAACGCTTCCAGAAAGACTGGCCGCAGGTTTCGCTGCACGTGCGCGAAGGCATCAGCACGCTGTTACAGGAATGGGTGCTCGACCGGCGCGTCGACGTCGCGATCGTGCACAACCCGCCGCCGTTGCAGGCGCTGAAAGCGGTGCCAATCCTGACCGAACGGATGGTGCTTATCGGCCCCGGCAAAAGATCGGGCGAAAAGCGGCCGCGCGAAAGCCTGCGTGTGCGCGACCTCGGGGACATCCCGCTCATCATGCCGGGCCTGCCGCACAACAATCGCAGGCTGCTGGAGCAATCGGCCGCACAGCACGGCGTCCGCTGCAAAATCGTGCTCGAGGTCGATAGCGTGGTGCTGACGAAGGAACTGGTGCGCAAAGGGCTCGGCTACAGCCTGCTCACCTATTCCGCCGTACAGGACGAAGTCGCCCACGGCGAGTTTCGGGCCTATCCGATCGAGCACCCGCCACTGGTCTCGACGCTCGCGGTCACGACGCTACGCGAAGCCGTGCCCTCCCCGTTCATTCGCGATCTCATTCTCAAGATTCGCGAGACGGTGCGAGGTCTCGTGCAACGCGGCGATTGGGAAAAGGGCCGGTTGTCGGCTTAACCGGCAGCCGAACGGCGGCGCATCGGCCGCCATCCGGCCGGTTCGACAGACGATCAGCGCTTGATCGGCGCGAACTTCACCGGCGTCATCTGGCTGTTTTTCTGCGCGACGATGTAGCCGGACTCGCGGCTGGCATCGAGAAATTTCCGCCACTCCGGGTCCTTCGCCATGGCGCCGCGGCGTTGCTCGCGGTCGGCCGCGCTCTCGTAAACCCAGAGATGAACCAGCGTGTTCAATTCGCCGGTTTCCGCTTGCAGATAACACAGCGGCTGGCCGATATGGCGCTGCTGCACTGGAAAACCCAGCTTTTCGTAGATTTCGAGCCAGGCCGCGGTGCAACCGGGCTTGATCGTATAAGTTCTCACGTCAACGAGCACGAAAACCCTCCCTTTGAAATGACGCCGGCAAAGCCGCGGCGCTGCGCGGACTCTTCCGAGCCAATGCGGCGCGGTCAATAGAGGAGCGGCGCAGAGGAGCCATTTGGCAGCCGCGACGTCAGCCGGCGACCGACACTTCGGCGCGCTGCTCGGCCGGCTTGTCGTAGTGGGCAAGGTTGGTCGCAGCATTGACCAGCGCGAGATGCGAAAAACCTTGCGGGAAATTGCCGATCAGCATGCCACTTCTCGGATCGTACTCCTCGCTGAGCAGACCTATGTCGTTACGCAACGTCAAAAGACGCTCGAAAAGACGACGCGCCTCGTCGCGCCGCCCGAGCATCAGGTAGGCGTCTGCAAGCCAGAAGCTACAAGCGAGAAACTGGCCCTCGCCGGGCGGCATTCCGTCGTCTGTCTTTTCGGTGTCGTACCGGCGCACAAGGCCATCCACGAGCAACTCGCGCTCGACCGCCGCGACCGTTGCACGAATCCTCGGGTCAGCAGCCGGCAGAAAGCCAATCGCCGGCAATAGCAGGAGGCTGGCGTCGAGGTCCTTCGCTCCGTAGGAGCGGACGAAGATACCGCGCATGGAATCAAATCCATTGCCGCAAACGTCGGCGTGGATTTCGTCACGAATCCTGCACCATTCTTCGACAGGCCCTTTCAGCGAAAACGTCTTGGCACTTTTGATTGCGCGGTCAAAGGCGACCCAGACCATCGCCTTCGAATAGGTGAAGTGCAGGCGCTCGCCGCGCACTTCCCAAATCCCTTCGTCGGGCTCCCGCCAAATCGTTGCAAGGTGCTTGAGGAATTCCTTCTGCAATTCCCAGCCGGATTCGCTTCCGGTGATGCCGCCCTGACGCGCCTGATGCAGCGCATCCATGATCTCGCCGTAGACGTCGAGTTGGAGCTGGTTATGCGCAGCATTGCCGATGCGCACGGGCCGCGAATTCTCGAATCCGGGCAGCCAAGGGACTTCCCACTCGGTGAGGCGCCGTTCGCCACGGATGCCGTACATGATCTGCATTTGCGGCGGACTGCCCGCGACCGCGCGCAACAGCCACTCGCGCCACGCGGTCGCCTCCTCGTAGTAGCCGGTGTTCATCAAGGCGAGCAGTGTCAGCGTCGTGTCGCGCAGCCAGCAGAAACGATAATCCCAGTTACGCTGGCCGCCGATCTTCTCCGGCAGCGACGTCGTCGGCGCCGCGACAATGCCGCCGGTCGGCGCATAGATCAGCGCTTTCAGCGTAATCAGCGACCGGCTCACCGCTTCCTTCCACGGTCCGTCGATCTTGTTTTTGCCGGTCCACTCGCTCCAGTATTTTTCCGTGGTCTCGAGAGCGCGCTCCGGATCGATTCCCTCCGGCGGCTCATGATGCGAGCGCAAATACGAGAGAACGAACGGCACGCGTTGCCCCGCCTTTACCGTGAACTCGCCGACGGTCTTCATGTTCTCGCCGTGCAGCTTCACGTCCGAGCGCACCAGCACCATGTCCGGACCGGCGATGCCGCGCAGTGTTCTTTCATCAAGACGCGTGACCCACGGTACCGTTGCTCCATAGCCGAAGCGGAGGACAAGCTCCGTGCACATGGTGACCTTGCCGCGCTCGCCGACCACAATGCGCACGACGTGCGAAGCGCCGCTGCGAGGCGGCATAAAGTCAATCAACGTGACCGCGCCTTCCGCTGTTTCGAAACGCGTCTCGAGGATAAGCGTGTCGGGCCGGTAGCGGCGGGTGATGCGCGCATTTTTTTCGTCTTTCGGCGCCACTTTCCAGCGTCCGTGCTCCGGCGTGCCGAGCAGCGCCGCGAAGCAGGCATCGGAATCGAAGGCCGGCCAGCAAAGCCAATCGAGCGAACCGTCGCGGCCGATGAGAGCCGCCGTCTGCAAGTCGCCGATCAGCGCGTAGTCCGCGATGTTGCGTGGCATGTTGTTCGCTATGCGCTGCCTGAAAAATCAACCAGTACTTTGATATCGTCCGGCTGCTGCTTGAACGCTTCTTGCCAGCGCGACAGCGGAACGCGCCGCGTAATCAGTTTTCCCAACCATGTTTTATCGGCGCGCGCCAGTGCCTCGGCCGCAAGCTCGTAGTGACGACGGTTGGCGTTGACCGAACCGAACACGGCATTGTTCTCAAGGACCATGTCGCGGTTGCCGCCGCCGACGTCGACCGAAAGCTTATGACCGCCCGAAGAGACGCCGGCGAGGCAGACGATACCGGCAGGGCCTACGCGTTCGATCACGTCGAGGATAACCTCCGAAGCACCGGTACATTCCATCACCAGATCGGTGTGGAGATCGCCGAGGGGGCCGGTGTGATAAGTCGCACCGAGCGCGCGCACGAGATCGGGTTTCGGCCCCGTCTTGTTGCGATCGAGCACATGAATTTCGAGACCGCGTTGCTTGCCGAGCAATGCCGCAAGCAAGCCGACCGGCCCTGCTCCCGTTATCAGCAATGTGCGCGGCTGCCACGAGCGTGTGCGTTGACCGATACGCTCGATGTGATCCCATGCCTTGGCGACGATGCTAGTCGGCTCCAGCAGCACTGCGATCATGCCAAGCTGTGGATCGACCTTGACGGCAAATTCCGGCTCGAGGCGGAAATATTCCGCGCCATAGCCGTTGCGCTGCTTGATGCCGCGCTCGGTGTATTGGCCGTTGCGGCACATGTCCCATTCGCCCGCCGCGCAGGCAGGACAGGGCACGGGATCCGGCCGCCGCACAACGCCCACAATGAGATCGCCGGGCGCAAATCCGCTGCCGGCAGGAGCCTCCTCGACGGTACCGAGCGATTCGTGCCCAAGTATCAGCCGCTGCTGGTGCTCCGGCGCCCAGCCATATTCGCCGGAAATGATTTCGTGGTCGGTACCGCAAATGCCGAGCGCTACGGTGCGCACCAGCAACGCGCCTTCGGATTCCGGCGGCGGCGGTACATCGGTAAGCTGAAGGGAGTTCGCAAGGCCGGGCTGGACGGTCAAAGCGCGCATTCGGTCATCGCTCGCGAATTGCTCCCTCGCCCCACCTGCGATAATCGGCAAATAGGCCGGTAAGTTCCATGAGGCCAATGCCCGCACCGTAGCCATGCACCGCACGCCGCGCCGTTCCTCGTGTCGTCAAGTGGCGCAAAGGATGAATCCCATGCATAGCTGCGGCCCGGTTAACCGGATACCTCCGCTGCCTGCGCGATGACGACGCCGCCAACCACAAAATTTCCAGCGCGCTTTCTGGCGGTAGGACTCGCCGGCTTTTGCACCTTCATCAATCTCTATTCGCCGCAGGCCATCTTGCCGCTGCTCTCGCAGGAATTTGGCGCCGGTCCTGCCGAAATCTCCACCATCATGACGGCAAGCTCGTTGGCGGTGGCGCTGACCGCGCCGTTTACCGGGACGGTCGCCGACGTGCTGGGGCGCAAGCGCGTGATCGTGACCGCGATGTTCTGCCTCGGGGTGCCGACGATCATGGTGGCGCTATCGCCGACGCTGCACGCGCTGATCGTCTGGCGTTTCGTGCAGGGCCTCGTGATGCCGCCGATCTTTGCCGTGACAATCGCTTACATCGGCGACGAATGGACGCCGCGCGAAGCGGCCAAGGCGGCGGGCATCTACACCTCAGGAGCGAGCCTCGGCGGATTCGCCGGACGTTTCTTTGCAGGGATTCTTGCCGATCTGTTCGGCTGGCGTGCCGCATTCTTCGTGTTGGCAGCGGCCACATTCGTTGGCGCCATTCTTGTGCTGCTGCTTTTGCCGCGCGAGCGGCACTTCGTGCGGTCGGAAGGCTTGCTTGCGTCCGGCAAGCAGATGCTGCGGCACTTCCGCAATCCGCAACTTGTCGCGACTTACGCCGTCGGTTTCGGCGTGTTGTTCAGCTTCATCGCAACGTTCACTTATTTGAGTTTTCGATTGGCTGCGCCGCCCTACAATTTATCGGCCGGATATCTCGGCGCGATTTTTGTCGTCTATCTGGTGGGCTCCGGGCTTACGCCGCTCGCCGGCTGGGCGATCGGCCGCTTCGGGCGTCGCCGTTTCACGCTGCACGTCATTGCGGTTTGGGCCGCCGGCATCGCGCTCACGCTGGCTGGGCCGTTGTGGCTTATTGTCGTCGGCCTGATTGCCTGCGCTGCATGCGGATTGATGTGCCAGGCGGTATCGACAGGATATGTCACGATCACCGCGCAGGCGGGACGTTCGTCCGCGGTCGGGCTTTACGTGACGAGCTTTTATCTCGGCGGCAGCTTTGGCGCGGCGCTCGGCGGCATCGCGTGGACACTCGGGCAATGGCCGGCTTGCGTTGCGATGGTGATCGCAATGCTGGCAATCATGGGAGCGATCGTGGCGCTGGCTTGGGAACGCACGCCGCGCACGGTTGAATAGAATGATTGTGCCTTCGAGTTTTCCGCAGGTGTTGCGATGATCGCCGATACCTCACCTAAAAAGCGACCGCTCACAGTCGGCTCCGCCGCCGAGGTATTTTGGGTCTATCTGAAGCTCGGCGTTACCTCATTCGGCGGACCGATCGCGCATCTCGGCTACTTTCGCAATGAACTCGTGCTGCGCCGCCGCTGGATCGATGAAGCAGGCTTCGCCGATCTCGTCGCCTTGTGCCAATTCCTACCCGGCCCCGCGTCAAGCCAGACAGGATTCGCGCTCGGCCTCTTGCGGGGGGGCGCCCTCGGCGCGCTCGCCGCATGGGCGGCATTCACGCTGCCGTCGGCTATTCTGCTCGTCGCTTTTGCTTACGGAGCGTCGGCATTTTCGGGGCCGGCAGGGCAAGGCGTGATTCACGGATTGAAGGTCGTCGCGGTTGCGGTTGTCGCCCAGGCGGTCTGGGGCATGGCGCGAAATCTTGCTGCCGACCGCGAACGCGCTTCTATCGCGCTGCTCTCGGTTTTGATCGTCGTGTTCGGCGGCGGCTCGCTTGGCCAGATCGCGGCGATCGCGGTGGGTGCACTCGCAGGTTTATGGTTCTGCCGCGGCGCCCCCGCGATAACTGCCGGACATTTGACGTTCCCCGTATCGCGCACGGCAGGCGCGGCCTGCCTTGCCGTTTTCTTCCTGCTGCTCATTGTGCTGCCGCTCGCGGCCAAGGCGCTAAATGTGCAAGGGCTCGCGCTATTTAACGCCTTCTATCACTCGGGCGCGCTCGTCTTCGGCGGCGGCCACGTCGTTCTGCCGCTGTTGCAGGCGCAGGTCGTGGCGCCGGGCTGGATAACGAACGACGCCTTCCTGGCAGGATATGGAGCGGCACAGGCGGTGCCGGGGCCGCTCTTTACATTTGCAGCCTACCTCGGGGCGGCCATGCAACCTGAACCGAACGGAATTGCCGGCGCCGTTATCGCGCTTATCGGCGTGTTTCTGCCAGGCCTGCTGCTGGTCGTCGGCACGCTTCCCTTTTGGGATGCATTGCGCGCGCGCCCTGCGGCGCAATCGGCGATGCGCGGCGCCAACGCCGCCGTTGTCGGCGTGCTGGGCGCGGCGCTCTACGACCCGGTCTGGACCAGCGCCATCCTTGGGCCGCATGATTTTGCGCTGGCGCTCGCCGCCTTCGTCCTGCTGACGGTCTGGCAACTGCCGCCATGGATCGTCGTGGCGTTCGCTGCGGCAGGCGGCGCGGCGATAGCTTTGTCAGCGTGAGCGGCCTCGCGAGAACGGGCGGTCAACCAGGGTTACCGCTGAGGCCGCCTCAGCCTGCCTTCCAGGCCGGCTTGCGCATCGCCAGCAGCGGTCCATAGAGAACGACAAACGCGGCAAAGCCTGCGATCCATGCGCCGCCAGATAAATCGAGCAGCACAAACGAGCCCGTACACGCGGCGACGATCCGCAAAACAGCGGCGACGGCAATGCAGGCATAGATGGCTTGCGTGGTTGCGCCTGCATGCAGCGGCTGGCCGGTATGTCCGAGCGTGGCGCGTGTCATCACCGCCAGCGTCATCAGGCCGATGGCGCCCGCGGTCCAGGCGTGGATGCCGGCGCTCGCCGGCACAACGCCGGTGAAAGCCGATGCGCCGACGAGCAAAAATCCGAGCGGCACGAAGAAATACGCAACATGCAGCACCAGCACGAGCCGATCGCGCAGCGTGCGGTCGCCAGCCCAGCGTGCGAGACGGGCAAATTGCAGAACACCCGCGACCACCATGAGTGCGCCGGTCAGCCGATTATCGGGTAATGCGACCCAGCAGGCCAAAGCCAATGCGCTAACGGCAATCGTCACGATATCGAAGCGCGCGAATGCGATCGGCAGCCGGCCGGGATTGTTTCGCGTGAGCCAATTGTGCGTGAAGCTCGGCACGATGCGGCCGCCGATCAGCGAAATCAGCAAGATCATCGCGCCGATGCCGATGCGGATGCCGTAATCGGCCGCGCCGGAGCGCAGCACTTCGACGTGGAAGACGATGTTGCCGGCAATCAGAATGCCGACCACGATCAGGACGCGCAGATTTCGCCAGTTCTTGCCGGCGATAATCTCGCGGCCGGTCACCGCGGCCACCGTGACGAGAAAAGCCACATCGATTGCAGCGGCGAGCGTCCCGCCGATTTGCGCCGAAAACAGAATGGCGATGCGGCCCGCAAGCCAGAGTAGCGCCAGACCTGCAAGCGACCCGCCGCTTACCGGCAGCCGCCCGGTCCAGTTCGGGATCGCGGTGAGAAGAAAGCCCGCGACCGCGGCGGCGACATAGCCGTACAGCATTTCATGGATGTGCCAGTCGAGCGGCGTGAAATAGGCGGGCACCGTCAGCATCCCGCTATATTGCGGCAGCCACAACAGAATGCCGAAAGCAGCCCATGCGCCCGCGGCAAGAAAGAACGGACGAAAGCCATACGCGAAGAGCGCCGGCCCAGCGTAATCGCGGCGGCGCTGAAGAGCGAGAGGAACCCACATCGGAATCGATCCCTGGCTCGTGATGCAACCGAGCCAAGTTTATATAGTCCCGACTGCCGCCGCGTGCGTGCCTCAGCGGTCAACGCTGCCATGCCAAAGCGGCAGATATCCGGCTTTGAGCACGCGGAGCATCGACGGCGGCGTGAGCACGTCGACCGAGACATCACGCGGCCGACGTTTCGCGCCGGCATAACCGGACGGCGTCCAATGGAAGAGACGATTGCGGCGCACGGCATAGGGCCCGCCGCCAAGCACGATCATCGCACCATCGGGAAGCGCATCGATCTTGCGCTTGTACGTGCGTTTCTCTTTTCCGTCGAGGCGTTCCTCATGCAAGATCTTGTCCATCGCAGGCGCGCTTGCACGCTGCCTTTTGCTGGAAAAGAGCCGCGCGAATTCTTCTGCATTTTTGCGTCGGCACTCGAAGCACGGCCGGTGACCCGCGGCAAATGCCGTCACCTCGTCGAGAAAAAACAGCTCGGTATAGTAGCGGTCCCAGACGTCTCGATGCCTGTTCCTGAAATCGAGCACGCAGCAGATCCACTGACGTGAGACCCAGCGGCGGCTCGTGAGCTTTTTGTCTTCTGTATGAAACTTGCCGCCGCGGTTGCCCATCAGCGTCCCACGCGCGGATATCGCAAACAATTCGCCGAGCGGCGAGACGCGGTTTTGCA
>DASUKT010000375.1:0-8224 GCA_036278575.1 Pseudolabrys sp.
GTCGGCTTCGTCACGGTTGTGCATCACGATGATCGGCACGCCGCGTTTGGCAACCAGCGGCGCCATGGCCGGATCGCGTTGCAAGCCCCAAACGTCATTGACGATGGTTGCGCCCTGGTCGAGCGCCCAGGCTGCGATCTCCGCTTTGATGGTGTCGATCGATACCGGCAAGCCGAGTGCGATCGCGGAAGGCAGGACGGGCTCGAGCCGCGCTTTTTCTTCTGCAGCGCTCACCGGCTGCATGCCGCCATAGGGCCGCGTCGACTCCGCGCCAATGTCGAGGACATCGGCACCCTCCGTCATCATCTCTTCCGCATGAGCGATGGCGATTTGCGGATCGAGAAACTGGCCGCCGTCTGAAAATGAGTCCGGCGTGACATTCAGAATGCCCATGACCAGCGGCCGGCCTTCCGCAAGCAACGCCGAAAGCGGACGTGGCGCGGCGGACTTCCGGGTTGGAGCGGACGGCATGGCATTGCCCATGCGCGTGGCTTGCGCGGTCGGCGAGGGGCTGTCAAGGAGTGCGTCGCGCGCTGAACGCGGCGCGCATCAGGTCTCTAGTAGGAAATTTTCAGCGGCAGTTTTTTGGCGTGCTCGATCCAGCGCACCACCAGTTTTTCGGACGGCAGCAGACGCACAAGTTTGCGTTTCTTATTGGCGTCCGCCATCGCGCGGGCGAGATTGCAGGGGTTGCGATACTGTAATTCCTTTACGGTGTCGACGCCGGCGGCCTGCAACAGGTCGGCGTATTCCCTGCTCACGCCTTTGACTCGCATGCGGTCCGCCATATTGGCCCAGCAGAGCAACTGCTTCTCGCCAATTCCTGTTTTGACCGCCAATTCCTTGCGGCCTTTGACGGTTCTTGCCTTTTCGAGCAGCCGGCCGGTCGACCTGATCCCCGCCGACTTGAGAATCGCCGCAACGTCGCGGTCGATCCCATCAATGTCGGTGATCGGGTAGGACATCCATGCCTCCTCACTTGCTTGCTTGGCAAGTTTGCGAACCGCGTACCGCAACACCGAACCACTTAATTGCAAAGGGCTTGCAACTCGGTCAGGACATCCTTCGACTTTTGCGCAGAACAGACTCCGCTGCCCTTCCGTACGCAAAAGGTGATCGATGGCTTTCCTGGCAACGGCGCTGTCGACGCAGGAGCGTGACGAGGCGCCAATCGGTTCGTCGATAATCCCTCACGTCCCCGCACTGACGGCAGGTTGGTAGTATATTGAACATCGGTTGCGGCAATGACAAGCAACTTGCGGCAACGCAACCAAAAAAATTGGCGGCGTTCGTGTGTTGCATTGAAGGCGCACGTCAAGAAAAAGTTTTACAGTCGATACGCACGTGCTCGAACGTCGCCACCAGACAGGGTCACTTCTGCGCCGACAGCGTCGGCAGTTTATAAAAAATCCAGATCACACTGGAAATAGCCCCCGATTAATGGATGAATTCGCAGGCGCAGTATCATTTCGCGATCGGAGCGGCCCATAAAGAAGCTTTTTATGCGCTTTGCTCCTTGAAAACGAACGCCGGGGCTGCTTTGCAGCGCCCGAACGGCAACGATAATTTGCACATTCCGCCACGGAGGCAGGCAATGAATACACTCGACGCGGTGCTCAGTCGTATCGATCAGAATATAGACCAGAGCGTTGAGAGACTGTTCGCGTTGCTGCGCATCGCCTCGGTCTCGACCGATCCTGCCTATAAGGAGCAATGCCGGAGGGCGGCGGAATTCGTCGCGGCCGACCTTTCTTCGATCGGCTTTGATGCCCGCGTGCGGCCGACCGCCGGCCATCCGGTCGTCGTCGGCAGATCAAACGGCGTTTCGGGGCCCCACGTCCTGTTTTACGGGCATTATGACGTGCAGCCGGTCGACCCGCTCGATCTCTGGAAGACACCGCCTTTCGAGCCGCGCATCGAGACACTGCCGGACGGCCGTAAAATCATCGTCGCGCGCGGCGCTTGCGACGACAAAGGGCAGGCCATGACCTTCATCGAGGCATGCCGCGCCTTCAAGGCGGTCACCGGCAAGCTGCCGCTGCCGATCACGACGATGATCGAGGGCGAGGAGGAGTGCGGTTCGAAAAATCTTTTCGCTTTCGTTTGCGATAATGCCGCCGAATTCAAGCTCGATCTGGCGCTGGTCTGCGATACCGCCATGTGGGACGCGAAGACGCCGGCGGTGACGACCTCGTTGCGCGGCTTGGTTTATGAGGATGTGAAAATCACCTGCGCCGATCGCGACTTGCACTCCGGTGTCTTCGGAGGTGCGGCGCAGAACCCGATCCGGCTGCTCGGGAAAATTCTCGGCGCGATGTGGGACGACAACGGCCGTGTCATCATTCCGGGCTTTTACGACGGCGTGAAAGACCTGCCGCCGGACATCAAGGCCGATCTTCGGGCACTTGACCTCACGCCGGAAAAATTTCTCGGTCCTATCGGTCTGAAAAATTCCGCCGGCGAGAAAGACCGCATGCTGATCGAGCAGGTCACCACGCGGCCGACGGCCGAGATCAACGGCATCGTCGGCGGCTACACGGGTGAGGGGGCAAAGACGGTCATTCCGGGCCAGGCCTCGGCGAAAGTTTCGTTCCGTCTCGTTGGCGATCAGGATCCGGAAAAAATCCGCGATGCGTTCCGTGCTTTCGTGCGCGAGCGGTTGCCATCCGACTGCTCGGTCGAGTTTGGAAATTTCGGATTGGCGCCGCCGATCCAACTCTCGTTCGACAATCCGGCGCTTGTGAAAGCGCGCAACGTCCTGGGCGATGAGTGGGGCAAGAAGGCGGTGACTGTTGGAGCCGGCGGTTCAATCCCGATTGTTGCCGACTTCAAATCTGTGCTCGGGATGGATTCGCTGCTTGTCGGGTTCGCGCTCGATGACGACCGTGTGCATTCGCCGAACGAGAAGTTCGACCTGACCTGCTTCCATAAAGGAATCCGCAGCTGGGCGCGTATCTTGCATGCGCTGGCGTCTTGAGCAGGAGCCGCTGAGCGGGACTCAGAAGTCCGTATCCTCTTCCTCGTCAACAGCGGCGGCCAAACGCTTGGTTTCGCGGTTGTGCTGCCAGACGGCGAAGGCGATCGACACCAGCGAAGCTGCGATCAGGCCGCCTGAAATCGGGCGCGTGATGAACAGCCACGGATTTGGGTCAGTCGATATGGACTGGATCAGATTGGATTCGATCTGGTCGCCGAGCACGACGCCCAAAATCAAAGGTGCGAGCGGGATGCGCGCTTTGACCATCGCGTATCCGATTACGCAAAACAGCCCGAGCACGTAAACGTCGTTCATGCTGTTGCCGAGCGCATAAGCGCCGATTACGCAGAGCACCAGAACGATCGGAATCAACATCGCCTTGGGCATCATGATGATACGCATCCATGCGCGCGATCCGATCCAGATGACGGCGACCATCAGCGGCAGTGCGACGAGGTAGGCGGCGTAGATGCCGTAAGCCTCTTTCGGATGTTGGGAGATAAACAACGGACCGGGCTGGATGCCGTGAATGGTGAGCGCACCCAGCATGACCGCCGTCACCGCATCGCCAGGAATGCCGAAGGCCATGATCATCATCAACGAGCCGGCAACGTTCGCGCTGTTGGAGGCTTCCGACGCGACGATGCCTTCCGGAATGCCTGTGCCGAATTTTTCCGGATGTTTGGAGAACTTCTTGGCCTGATCGTAGGCCATGATGTTGGCCGCGCTGCCGCCGATGGCCGGCAGCACCCCGATCATGATGCCGATGAAGGTGACCCAAAGCAGGATGAAGGGCCGGCACAGAATATCCTTGAGCACCGAAAGCTGCGAAACCTTCAGGCTCATTTGTTTCGGAGCTTCCGTCACGTCTTGAACGCCCGACCGAATCTGCTCGACGTCCGGCATCAATTGCGCAAACGCAAAAATGCCGATCAGCACCGGCAAGAAGGGGAAGCCACCCTCGAGTTGATGAATCCCGAGCGTGAATCGCTGCACGCCCATGATCGGGTCTGGCCCGACGATGGTAACGACGAGCCCAATGGCCCCTGAAAGCAGCCCTTTGGTTACCGAGCGCCCGACGAGACCCGCGACCATCGACAGCGCGAAGACGAAAAGGGCGAAAAATTCCCACGGGCCGAATTCGAGCGCGAGCGACGCGAATGGGCCTGTAAGCTCGATCAGGCAAAGCCCGCCGAGCGCACCGCCGATAAATGCGGACCAAACTCCGACCCAAACCGAACGGCCGGCCTGGCCTTTCTTGGTCATCGGGAAGCCGTCAAAGGTGGTGGCGACGGCGGAAGGGGTTCCGGGAATGCCGATGAGGCTTGCGGTGATCGAGCCGCCGGCCGAGCCGCCGACGTAAACGCCGATCATGGCCGCAAGGCCTTGTAGCGGATCGAGGCCGAACGTGAACGGCAGCACCACGATGACGGTCATCGTGATCGTCACGCCGGGCAATGCGCCGCCGATCACGCCGGCAATCGTGCCCACCAGCAGCGGAATGAGATACTCGAAATGCAGTATCGTTCCGATGTGCGCGAATAAAAGTTCGTAGTGATTCACATGCCGCTCCACGTCCCGCGCGGCAGCAGCACCGACAGGTAATCCTCAAAAATGAAAAAGCAGACTGCGCTGGTCGCCAGCGCCACAATAATTGTCAGTATCCAGCGCGTTCTGTCGCGTGGCCATTCCAGCGTAACCTGCAAGGCAAGCACAAACAAAAACGTCGAGATCCGGAAGCCGATGAGTGGCAGGAGCGCGATGTAAAGTCCGAATTCGACGAAGGTGGCGAGGACGAGCCGGTAGTTCGGCGGCGGGCCGGAGGCGCGCGGCGCTGCGACCGCGACCGCGCCGGCGCGTATCTGATGTTGCGCACGCAGGTCGAGCGCCACCAATAGCACGCTCAACACTGCGAGCAGCGCCAGCACAACGCGCGGATAAAACGCCGGCCCGATCGGAACGACCGTAGCCGGCGGCAATCCGAGCGTCAGTGCCAGAAGCCAGATGCTGATCGCAAGACAGACCAGCCCCGCTATGCCATCACGACCGAGCATTATTCGCGTTTCAACAGGCCGAGGCTCTTGGCGATTTCCTTGGTCTGCACGTCGGTCTTCTTAAGATAGGCCGCGTAGTCCTTGGGCCCTTCATAGCGCACCGACGTGCCTTGCAGCAGCATCGCCTTCGCGTAGTCGGGCTCCTTGGTCGCTTTCGCACAGGCGTCATTGAGCTTGGCGATAACGTCGGCCGGCGTTCCCTTCGGAACCATGAGACCGCGGTTGACGGAATATTCGACGTTGTAGCCGAGTTCCTTAAGCGTCGGCACGTTTTCCAGGCCCTCGGTACGCTTGTCCGCCATATTGGCAAGGAAGCGCAGAAGCCCCGCGTCGACTTTGCTCTTTTGCGTCAGATTCGAGTCGGCGACTTGAATGTGCCCGCCGAGCAACGCGTTCATGCGCTTTGCAGTCCCTTGATACGGCACGTATTTGAACGTGATCCCGGCCGCCTTGGCGGCGAGGGCGATCGAATATTGGCTTGTGGAGCCGAGTGTCGCGCCGACGATGATCTGTCCCGGACGCTTCTTGGCGTCGGCGACCAGCTCTTTGTAAGTCTTCCATGGCGTCTTCGCGCCAACGGTGATGACCGAGGGCGTGGACGCGATCATGCATACCGGCTCAAACGCAGCCGAGTATTTGATGTCGGTGATGCCAGCGAAATAAACCGAGTGAATGTAATCGTGCGCGCCGAAGATCGTGTAGCCGTCGGGCGCCGCTTTAGCGGCCTCGCGTTCGCCGACGGTGCCGGAGGCGCCGCCGACATTGGCGATAACCACGGGCTGCCCAAGATATTTCTGCAGCAGCGGGAGCAGCGGCCGGAAGATCAAATCGGTATCGCCACCTGCACCCCAGGGCACGATCAGCTTAAGGGCGTGATCCGGATAGCCGGCCGCATTACCGGTGCCGGCGAGCGCAAGCAGGACGGCGGCTGCCGGTATCAGCGCCTTTGCCGGCCAATACGAAAAGATTCGTCGTTTTGACATGAGCATCCTCCGTTATGGTCTTGGTTTTGTTGAATCCCTGACCAAGGATCGGCGCGAACGCTAACATTCCTTCGTCTATTGTGGAAGCCATTCCAGACCGCTGTCTTGAGTCCAATTCGTCGCAAGATCGTTCAGGACCGCGGGTACTGCCGCCGCGCCAAAAATCACCTTTTCAGCCGGTAGCCGGTCCTGAATATCCACCAGACAATGACAAGGCAGACGGCAAGAAATACCATCGTCATTGTCAGGCTGACACCGACGTTCACGTCGGACACTTCGAAGAAGCTCCAGCGGAAGCCACTGATGAGATAGAGGACCGGATTGAACAGCGCCACCTTCTGCCAAAGCGGCGGCAGCACGTGCACCGAATAGAATGTCCCGCCAAGAAATGTCAGCGGTGTAATAATCAACAGTGGAATGATCTGGAGCTTCTCGAAGCCATCGGCCCAGATGCCGATGATAAAGCCAAGCAGGCTGAAGGTTGCCGCCGTAAGGACAAGAAAGGAAACCATCCACACCGGGTGCTCGATCCGCAGCGGCACGAACAAACCGGACGTCGCCAGAATAATCAGTCCGAGGATGATCGACTTTGTTGCCGCAGCGCCGACATAGCCGAGCACGATCTCG
This sequence comes from Pseudolabrys sp., assembly GCA_036278575.1. Classification (GTDB taxonomy): domain Bacteria; phylum Pseudomonadota; class Alphaproteobacteria; order Rhizobiales; family Xanthobacteraceae; genus Pseudolabrys. The sequence goes on from DASUKT010000375.1 coordinate 6,642, forward strand.
AAGGCGGACACCGGCGCCGAGAGGATTTCATAGATGGTGCCGACGAAACGGGGAAAGTAAATGCCGAACGACGCGTTGGTCACGCTCTGCGTCAGCAGCATGAGCATGATGAGACCGGGCACGATGAACGATCCGTAATTAATGCCGTCAATCTCGGTGATGCGCGAGCCGATGGCTCCGCCGAACACGACAAAATAGAGCGAGGTGGATATCACCGGCGAGACGATGCTCTGCCAGATGGTGCGCCCGGTGCGCGCCATTTCGAAGTAATAAATTGCATAGACCGCGCGCCAATTCATTTTCGACCGCTCACCAAGCCGACAAAGATATCCTCGAGAGAACTTTGCGTCGTTTCGAGATCGCGCAGCCGAATGCCGGCATTGCCGAGATCGCTCAGGAGGCTGTTGATGCCGCTGCGCTCCGCTTGCGTATCGTAGGTGAACACCAGGTCACGGCCATCGTTGACGAGCGTGAGGCGGTGCCGCGCGAGCGCCTGCGGCAGCGCGTCCAGCCTGTTTTCCAGGTGCAGCCTAAGCTGCTTCTTGCCCAGCTTGCGCATGAGCTCGGCCTTTTCCTCGACCAGAATGATCTCGCCCTTGTTGATCACGCCGACGCGGTCGGCCATGTCCTCGGCTTCTTCAATGTAATGCGTCGTCAGGATGATCGTGACGCCGGACGCGCGCAGATCGCGCACGACCTGCCACATGTCCTTGCGCAGCTCGACATCGACGCCGGCAGTCGGCTCGTCCAGAAACAAAATGTTGGGTTCGTGCGCCAACGCCTTGGCGATCATTACCCGCCGCTTCATGCCGCCGGAAAGCGTCATGATTTTGGAATCCTTGCGGTCCCACAATGAGAGTTCGCGCAGAACCTTTTCGATATGGGCGTCGTTGCGCGGCTTGCCGAACAGGCCGCGGCTGAATCTCGCCGTCGCCCAGACGGTCTCGAACGCGTCGGTCGTCAGCTCTTGCGGAACGAGCCCGATCAGCGAGCGGGCCGCGCGATAGTCCTTGACGATGTCATGACCATCAACCGTGACGCGTCCTTCGGTCGGCACCAGGATTCCGCAAACGATGCCGATCAGCGTCGTCTTGCCGGCCCCGTTCGGTCCGAGCAGGGCAAAGATTTCGCCGCGGCGGATGTCGAGGTTGATTGCCTTGAGCGCCCTGAATCCCGAGGCATAGGTCTTCGACAGATCGGAAACGGAGATGACGGATTGCATGAAAAAGTTTTTCTGCGGGCCCTATGCATGGGCATATAGCGGGGCGGGGGAGGAGCCGCCAGAGGCAAACGGCATGGGGAAAAACCGCGGGCGAACTATGAAACGCCGGCGGCAAAAATACGAACGCCGCCGCGGGTGAGGGCACGGCGGCGTTCCGGCATCGTAGCTATTCGATGACACGAATGACGCGGCGGGTTTCCGGCTCCACGATCACGCGTCGATCGTTGATGATCGCATAGCTGTAGTGGCGATCCCGCGGAATGGGGCGAAGCTCGACTGTTCGCGGGACCGGATATCCGACGACCACTTCGCCATCGACCGCGACGGAGGGAATGCGTTCGCGTTCGACATAGGTCACGAC
>DASUKT010000376.1:0-3853 GCA_036278575.1 Pseudolabrys sp.
CCATCACACCCCCGCCCACATGCGGCCCGGGTTGAGCACGCTCTTCGGATCGAAGCTTTCCTTCACGCGCTTGCTCAGGGCGGCGACGCCGGATTCCTGCGGCTCGAATACATCGACCGCGGCACGCACCGCAGCCGGCGCGCGAATGAGTGTCGCGTGACCGCCAAGTTCGGCGACGGCGCGGCGGATCGCGCCGGCATCCGGCTCGTCGGCAAACGGCATCGCGATCCAGATCAATCCGCCGGCCCAATCGTAAAACATCTGCGCCGCCGGCGTGATCCGCGCGGCAATGGCAGGACCATTCATTGGGGCGGTGGAAATTCGCCACAGCGGACGCGCAGCCTCGCCGTCGGACGCGAAGGGCTTCACCTCGCGCACGTCGCGCCAGAGCGCGCGCGACGATGCCGCATCGACGATGGTGACGGCGCCGAACGGCTTCATCGCCGCCGCCAGCGCATCCTTGCGGTGCGCGACGGAGGGCGCGAAGCCTTCGAGACGCAAAATCGTGGAAGCTTCTGCCTTCGGCAATGCGTCGAACGAGGACGCCACGTGATCGGGCAGATGCGCCGCGGCGGACACGTCACAGGACGATCCCATCGCCGCGGCCATCGCCTGCGCGGCGCGCGCGTCATCGAGACCGGCGACGATCACCGTCGCCTCCGTCTCACATCTTGGCAAGACCTTGATCGTGATATCCGTCATCGCGGCGAGCGTGCCCCACGAACCGGCGAGCACCTTGCAGAGGTCATAGCCGGTGACGTTCTTCACCACGCGCCCGCCGGACTTGATCGTGTCGCCGCGGCCGGTAACGGCGTGAACACCGAGGAAGTGGTCGCGCGCGGCGCCCGCCTTGATACGGCGCGGGCCGGCAAGATTGGCGGCAATCACGCCGCCAATGGTGCCCTCACCTTTCGCGCGGCCTAGCACAGGCCCGTAATCGACCGGCTCGAAGCCAAGCTCCTGACTGTTTTTCTCAAGCAGCGCTTCGATCTCGGAAAGCGGCGTGCCGGCGTTGGCGGACAGCACCAGTTCCTCCGGCTCGTAAAGCGTGACGCCGGAAAGACCGGACAAATCGAGCGTCAGATCCGTCTGGCTCGGGCGGCCGAGCGCGCGCTTGCTGCCGGAGCCTGCGACTTCCAACGTCTTCTCGTTGCCGAGCGCCCAGCGCACGGCATCCTCAACCTCCTTGGCGTCGCGGGGTTTCAACGTATCGGTCACAGATTTTCCCACGGCTCTTTGCGGGCGCCATGCACGATCGCAACCACGACAACCTCATCACCCACAACGCGGTAAAACAGTAGATACGGATAATTCAGCAAGGGAACCCGCCGAACACCGGGACGATCTTCCACTTCTTGAAAAGCATCAGGAAATTGGCTGACACAAGCAATGACGTCGTCGACACGCGCGACAAACCGCTTAGCCGCGCTGGGGTTTTTGACCGCCAGATCAGAAAGAATTACGCCAAGCTGCGCAAAGGCAGGACCGACCAGCCGGACCTTCATGCGCGGCGATATTTCGCGAGCAGCGCGTCGACCTCTTCCGAACTGACGATATCGCCCCGCTCGATCGCGGCCAGCCCTTCGTCGATGGCTTTGAGTTCAGCTTCGCTGGCCTGGTAAGGACCGCGCTGACGCGCCTCAATTCCCAAGGCGACTTGAACCAGCTCTTCCTGATCCTGCTCGGACCAGGTCTCTGCGCGCGCGAGCACTTCTTTCAAATGGACATTCATAGGGACGATCCTAGCACAGGGGCAGACTTACTAAAACCGCGGGATGTCCGGGAACGGCAGCTTGCCGCCGGAGATATGCATGCGGCCGAGCTCGGCGCAGCGATGCAGCTTCGGGAAGACCTTGCCGGGATTGAGCAGACCCTTCTCGTCGAAGGCGCATTTGAGCCGCTGCTGCTGATCGAGATCGGTTTCGGAAAACATGGTGGGCATCAAATCGCGCTTTTCGACGCCGACACCGTGCTCGCCGGTCAATACGCCGCCAACCTCGACGCATAATTTGAGAATCTCGGCGCCGAATTCTTCCGCTTTCTCCAGTTCGCCCGGCTTGTTGGCATCGTAAAGAATAAGCGGATGCAGGTTGCCGTCGCCGGCGTGAAAGACATTGGCGACGCGCAGGCCGTATTTGCCCGACAATTCCTTCATGCGGTGAAGTACCAGCGGCAGCTTGGCGCGCGGGATGGTGCCGTCCATGCAATAGTAATCCGGCGAAATACGGCCGACCGCGGGAAACGCGGCCTTGCGGCCGGCCCAGAACAAAAGCCGCTCCTCCTCCGATTGCGAAATCTTGCACGACACCGCCTTGCATTCCTTCGCGATCGCCTCGACGCGCCCAATCAGATGATCGACCTCGGCATGCGGGCCGTCGAGCTCGATAATGAGCAACGCCTCGACATCGAGCGGATAGCCGGCGTGGACGAATTCCTCCGCTGCGTGGATCGCCGGCTTGTCCATCATCTCCATGCCGCCGGGAATGATGCCGGCTCCGATGATGCGGGACACGCACTGGCCAGCGTCTTCCGAGGTGGGAAAGCCCACCAGTAACGCGCGCGCGGCTTCCGCTTTCTTCAAAATGCGCACGGTCACCTCGGTGACGACGCCGAGCAAGCCTTCCGAGCCGGTAATAATGCCGAGCAGGTCGTAACCGCCGGCATCGAGATGCTTGCCGCCGAAGCGCAGCACGTGACCGTTCATCAGCACGATCTCGCAGCCGAGCACGTTATTCGTCGTCACGCCGTATTTCAGGCAATGCACGCCGCCGGAATTTTCCGCGATGTTGCCGCCGATCGTGCAGGCGATCTGGGAGGACGGATCGGGCGCGTAGTAAAAGCCGGCATGCGCCACCGCCGTCGAAATACCGAGATTCGTGACTCCCGGCTCGACAACCGCCACGCGATTGTCAAAATCGATCTCGCGAATGCGGTTGAATTTGGCCATGCCGAGCAGCACGCCATCGGCCAGCGGCAGCGCGCCGCCGGAGAGCGACGTGCCTGCCCCGCGCGGCACCACGCGGATGCCTTCGCTGTGGCAATAGCCAAGCACTTCGGAAACCTGCTTGGTGGTTTCCGGCAGCACGACCACCATCGGAAGCTGCTTGTAGGCGGTCAGCCCGTCGGTTTCGTAGGGCTTCATCTCGCGCTCACCCGCAATCACCCCCTCACCCGGCACGATTGCGCGCAACGTCGCCACGATGCGCTCGCGGCGCGCCAGCACATCGGCGTCCAGCTCGGGCATGCGCAGCGTCATCGTGCCAAAGTCCTCGCATTCGGTTCGTGCAACATACAGCCAATTGACGATGGATATATAGGGCCGCCAAAGTTGTTCGGAAATGAGTGGTCCGTGCCGTCTCGCACAGCAAGGGCGAAACGTCGCATCGTGAATTGCCGGCCGCCGCGTTTCAGCCGATGAGCCTTCAGTCGGACGCCGGGCGAACGGATGGAGCCGAACGAGACGCATGTGGTCCTGCACGACGGAGAACCGGTGCTGCTGCGCCGGTTGCTGCCGGAGGACGCGGCGCTTTATCCGGATTTCCTCGCCGCGGTCACGCCGGAAGACCTGCGGTTGCGATTGTTCGTCCCGACGAACGAAATCAGCCAGCAGATGCTCGACAAACTTATCAACTACGACCCGGAGCGAGCGATGGCTTTTATCGCAATCGAGGAGCGCAGCGGCCGCCTGCTTGGCGTCGTTCGCCTGCATGACGACGACAGCGGCGAAAGGGCCGAGTTCGCGATCCTCGTTCGCTCGCGACTCAAAGGGCGCGGGCTTGGCTGGATCATGATGCAGCACATGATCGCCTATGCTCGCGGCAAGCGACTTAAAATGGTTCGCGGCCAAGTGCTT
>DASUKT010000377.1:0-8839 GCA_036278575.1 Pseudolabrys sp.
AAGCGCGTATCCACCGCTTTGACGAGGAAGTTGCAGATGAAGCCGATCACCAGCAACCCGGCCATGATGTACATGGTGGTGTTGTAGGCCTGCGCCTTCGGCACGCCGTGGGTCACGTTGTACTCGCGAATATAGTTCACCAGCACCGGGCCAAAGATGCCTGCCATCGACCAGGCGGTCAGCAGCAGACCATGAATTGCGCCGACATAGCGCGTGCCATACATGTCCCTGAGATAGGCCGGCACGGTGGAGAAGCCGCCACCGTACATGCTGATGATGATGAGGAACGCGCAGACGAATCCAACCACGCTGCCGGTTGAGCCGGTGTACGGCACGAGGCAGTAGAGGAAGAAGCCGAGCACCATGAACACGAAGTAGGTGTTGCGCCGGCCGATGTAGTCCGATGTAGAGGCCCAAAAGAACCGGCCGCCCATGTTGAAGAGGCTCATCAGGCCGACAAAGCCCGCCGCTGCAACCGGCGTGATGTGGCCGGGGAACATCTCCTGGCTCATGGCCGAAGCTTGCCCAAGCACGCCGATGCCGGCGGTTACGTTCAGGCAGAGCACCCACCAGATCAGCCAGAATTGCGGTGTCTTCAAAGCGTCATAGACGAAGACGTCTTTGTTGGTGATGAGTTTCTGCGCTTGAACCGGGGCGACGTAGCCTTCCGGTTTCCAGCCGGGCGCCGGCACGCGCACGATAATCGAGCCGACGATCATGAAGAAGAAATACACGATGCCCAGCACGATGAACGTCTCGGCGACGCCGATATGATTGGCGGTCGTGAATTTGCTCATCAGCCAGACCGAAAGGGGAGAAGCGATGAACGCACCGCCGCCAAAGCCCATGATCGCCATGCCTGTCGCCATGCCCGGGCGGTCGGGGAACCACTTGATCAGAGTCGAGACCGGCGAGATGTAGCCGATGCCAAGCGCGATGCCTCCCAACACGCCGTAGCCGAGATAGATGATCCAGAGCGTGTGGGCGTAAACGCCGATCGCGGAAATGAAGAAGCCGCCGGCCCAGCAGCAAGCCGCCGTGAACATCGCGCGGCGCGGCCCGCCTTCCTCGACCCAGCGGCCGAATACCGCCGAGGAGACGCCAAGGAAGAAAATGGCGATGGAAAAAATCCAGCCGAGCTCAGTCAACTTCCAGTCACCCGGTACCGATTTGGTGATGCCGATCAACTTCGTCATCGGCAGATTGAACACGCTGTACGCGTAGGCCTGGCCGATGCAGAGATGCACGCACAGCGCAGCTGGCGGCACCATCCACCGGCTAAACCCCGGCTTTGCAATCGTATGATTGCGATCGAGAAACGACAGCAGACTCATCGCGCGGTCCTCCTTGCTCCCCTGGAATTAGTTCTTCTATGACGGAGTGCTGACGAGCCCCGTCGCACCCAATAGGAAGATTAAATGTAATAATTGTATGTGACTATAGAAACTTTGGCGTAATTAAACGGAATGGAATACCGCCAGCCCTCTCCGGCTTTGATTTGAAATGCGCTTCGACCTTTGAGACGATCTGCCGCACCGGCGCAGGCGGATGGACTGCATCCAAATGTGCAGTCGTGCCATGCCAATCCACCAAAACGTTCCGATGGGGAATAGATGGGTTTTCCGCGGCTGTATTGACGGCATCCGGGAAACATTTTTCCACGCTTAACCCCAAGGAAGGGCTTGCATATTTCCCTCCGGAGGGCTTTCTGAGAGAGGGAGGCCAGTATGACTTTAAGCGCAGATGTTGCCGGAGCCGCAAAAGGCCCGGCCAAAGGTGGCCGCCGAAGGCCGCCACGGACCCCAAAGGGTCGGCAGCTCGACATTGCCGCCGTCGAGGAAGTGCAGGCGCTGCTGACGGACAAGTCGCGCCGCCGCGACCTGCTGATCGAGCATCTCCATCTCATTCAGGATCATTACGGCCATATCTCCGCGACGCATCTCGCCGCTCTTGCCGCCGAGATGAAGATGGCGCTGACCGAAGTTTACGAGGTCGCAACCTTCTATTCGCACTTCGACGTGGTGAAGGAGGGCGAAACGCCGCCTCCGCCGATCACCGTTCGCGTATGCGACTCGCTGTCGTGCGCGATGGCGGGTGCCGAAAAGCTGCTGAAGGATTTGCCCGGCAAGCTCGGCAAAGACGTGCGCGTCGTGCGCGCTCCGTGCATGGGGGCCTGCGACCGCGCGCCGGTTTGCGCCGTCGGCCATGTGCAGACCTTCCGCGCCACGCCTGACAACGTTGCCGCGGCGGTGAAATCGAAGCCGCACGCACATGCGTGGCATGACCACGTAGATCTTGCCGCATATCAAAAGAACGGCGGCTACCGGCTTCTGAAGGATTGCCTTGCCGGTAAGCGCACGCGGGATGACGTGATTAAAATCGTCAGTGATGCCGGCTTGCGTGGCCTTGGCGGCGCCGGCTTCCCGACCGGCCGCAAATGGTCGCTGGTGCGTGCTGAGCCTGCGCCGCGCATGTTTGCGGTCAATGCCGACGAAGGCGAGCCCGGCACGTTCAAGGATCGCCACTATCTCGAGCGCGATCCGCATCGCTTCATCGAGGGCATGCTCATCGCGGCCTGGGTCGTCGAAGCGCCCGACACGTATTTCTATATTCGTGACGAGTACCCCGAAGTGCGGCTGATGCTCGCTCAGGAATTCGAAAAGGTCGAGAATGCGGGCCTGTCGCCGCATACGAAATTGCACATGCGGCGTGGCGCCGGCGCCTACATTTGCGGCGAAGAATCCGCGATGATCGAATCGATCGAAGGCAAGCGCGGGCTTCCGCGTCACCGTCCGCCTTACGTCGCGCAGGTCGGCCTGTTCGGCCGCCCGACCCTCGAGCAGAACGTTGAGACGCTGTTCTGGATCAGGGACATCGTCGAGAAAGGCGCCGAGTGGGTGACCTCGCAGGGCCGCCACGAGCGCAAAGGTTTCCGCAGTTTCTCGGTTTCCGGCCGCGTCAAGAATCCGGGCGTGAAGCTCGCACCCGCCGGCATAACGGTACGCGAGCTCATCGACGAATTCTGCGGGGGCATGGCCGATGGCCATATCTTCACGGGATACCTCCCCGGCGGCGCGTCAGGCGGCATCCTGCCGGCATCGATGGCGGATTTGCCGCTCGATTTCGGAACGCTCGAGAAATACGGCTGCTTCGTGGGGTCGCACGCCGTTGTGATCCTGTCCGACAAGGACGATATGAAAGCGGTCGCGTTGAATTTGATGAAGTTCTTCGAAGATGAAAGCTGCGGCCAGTGCACGCCCTGTCGCGTCGGCACGGAAAAGGCCGCGAAGCTGATGGAGCAGGGCCCCTGGAATCAGGACTTGTTGATCGAACTCTCCGCTGCGATGCGGGATGCGTCGATTTGCGGCCTCGGGCAGGCGGCATCGAACCCGCTGATCTGCGTGTTAAAGTATTTTCCAGACGAATTGACGAAGCCATTACGGACTTGGTGAACCATGGCTGATACGAACGGACAGAACCCGGCCGGCTACGGCCACGATCGGAAGGGTGCCGCAGGTGGCGCGACAAAACATGCGGGCCTGCCCGGCGCAACGCCCACGGGGCCGATGAGCGCTGTCGAGGGCGAAGGCCACGGACCCAAGGCAATTACGTTCACGCTGGACGGCAAGGAAGTCCAGGCGCGCCATGGCGAAACGATCTGGCAGGTTGCAAGCCGCTACGGCACCGAAATCCCGCATCTTTGCTATTCGCCCGAACCCGGTTACCGCGCTGACGGCAACTGCCGTGCCTGCATGGTCGAAATCGAAGGCGAGCGCGTGCTTGCCGCAAGCTGCATTCGCACGCCGACCGAAGGCATGAAGGTGAAGGTCGCCTCCGACCGTGCCAAGGCATCGCGCAAGATGATCTTCGATCTGTTGATGACCGATCAGCCCGAGCGCGAGACGGCGCGCGATCCGCAGTCGAAGTTCTGGAACTGGGCCGACAAGATGGGCGTCAGCGTTGGCCGCTTCCCCGAGCGCGAGAAGATGCCATCGCCGGACGGAAGCCATCCGGCGATGGCCGTCAATCTTGACGCCTGCATCCACTGCAATCTCTGCGTCCGCGCCTGCCGCGAAGTGCAGGTCAACGACGTGATTGGCATGGCTGGCCGAGGCCACCTCGAAAAGATCGTGTTCGATTTCGACGACCCGATGGGTCAATCGACTTGCGTCGCGTGCGGTGAGTGCGTGCAGGCCTGCCCAACGGGAGCACTGATGTCCGCCAGCGTCATGGACGCGAGCAAGACCGTGCGCACCGAATATCCCGACCGCGAGGTGCACAGCGTGTGTCCTTATTGCGGCGTCGGTTGCCAGCTCACCTACCACGTCAAGAACGACAAGCTGCTTTACGTCACCGGCCGCGATGGCCCGTCGAATCAAAATCGCCTGTGCGTCAAAGGCCGTTTCGGCTTCGACTACATCACGAACCCGCAGCGTCTGATGCATCCGATGATCCGCAAGGACGGCGTGCCGAAAGTGCCGCACGAGCAGATCGATCCCATGAATCCATGGACGCACTTCCGCAAGGCGACGTGGGAAGAGGCACTCGACCGTGCCGCCGCAGGTCTGAAGAAAATCCGCGACCGCGAAGGCGCGAAAGGGCTTGCCGGTTTCGGCTCGGCGAAATGCTCCAACGAGGAAGCCTATCTGTTCCAGAAGCTGGTGCGTGCCGGCTTCGGCACCAACAACGTCGACCACTGCACGCGGCTTTGCCACGCCTCGTCGGTCGCAGCGCTGCTCGAAGGCGTCGGCTCCGGTGCCGTGTCCGCAAGCTTCAACGAGTGCAAGAACTCGGACGTCATCATCGTCATCGGCGCCAATCCGACCGAGAACCATCCGGTCGCGGCAACCTTCTTCAAGCAAGCGGCCAAGCGCGGCGCCAAGCTGATCGTGATGGATCCGCGCGGGCAGGCGCTCAAGCGTCACGCCTGGAAAATGATGCAGTTCAAGAACGGCGCCGACGTGGCGCTGCTCAACGCCATGCTCAACGTCATCGTTACCGAGAAGCTTTACGACCAGCAGTACGTGCAAACCTACGTCGAGGGCTTCGGTCCGTTCGCCGAAAGCGTCAAGGATTTCACGCCGGAAGAGATGGAGCCGATCTGCGGCATTCCCGCGGACACGCTACGCGAGGTCGCGCGCACCTACGCGCGCGCACACTCGGCCATCATCTTCTGGGGCATGGGCGTTTCGCAGCATACGCACGGCACCGACAATGCACGCTGCCTGATCGCGCTGTCGCTCATCACCGGCCAGATCGGCCGGCCCGACACCGGCCTGCATCCGCTACGCGGCCAGAACAACGTGCAGGGCGCCTCCGATGCGGGCCTCATCCCGATGTTCTTCCCGGACTACAAGTCGGTGGAGAAACCGGAATTCCGCGACAAGGCCGAAGCGCTTTGGGGCGTGAAGCTCGATCCCAAGGAAGGTTTGACCGTTGTCGAGATCATGACCGCGATCCACAACGACATCATCAAGGGCATGTACATCCTCGGCGAAAACCCGGCGATGTCGGACCCGGATTTGAATCACGCACGTCAGGCGCTCGCGCATCTCGAGCATCTGATCGTGCAGGATCTCTTCCTCACCGAGACGGCGGTCTATGCCGACGTCATTCTGCCGGCCTCCGCCTGGCCGGAGAAGGACGGCACCGTGACCAACACCAACCGCCAGGTGCAGATGGGCCGTCAGGCGCTGCCGTTGCCGGGCGAAGCCAAGCCCGACTGGTGGATTACGCAGGAAATCGGTCGCCGCATCGGCATGCAGCTCAACTACACCCATCCGCGCGACATCTACGCCGAGATGAGCCTGCTGATGCCGTCGCTCAACAACATTCCGTGGGAGCGCGTCGAGCGCGAAAGCTCCGTCACCTATCCGGCCGAGGCGATCGACAAGCCGGGCAAGGATGTGGTGTTTGACAAAGGCTTTCCGCGTCCGGGCGGCTTCGGCAAGCTCGTGGCGGCGAAACTGCAGCCGCCGAACGAGACGCCGGACCACGAATATCCGTTCATTCTCACGACCGGGCGTATGCTCGAGCACTGGCATACCGGCGCCATGACGCGCCGCGCCAGCGTGCTCGACGCCCTGGAGCCGGGGCCGACTGCCGCGGTCTCGCGCGGCACGCTCGCCAAGCTCGGCATCAAGGCGGGCGATATGGTGCGTGTGTCCACGCGGCGCGGCGTTGTCGAGCTCGCCTCGCGGCAGGACGATGCGGTGCCGGACGGCGTCGTGTTCATTCCGTTCGCCTTCTTCGAGGCGGCGGCGAACCGGCTGACCAATCCGGCGCTCGATCCCTTTGGCAAGATTCCGGAGTTCAAGTTCTGCGCCGCACGCGTCGAGGCGATCACGCCGCAGCGCGAAGCCGCGGAGTAAAAGGTCCGCCCCATCCTGAGGAGCGGCCGAAAGGCCGCGTCTCGACGGATGGGGGCGGCCACATGCTTCGAGATGCGCTCCTGCGGAGCGCTCATCAGCATGAGGCCGAGGAAGGCTCCTCGCCCACCACGCGCAACTCCATTCTGCCGATCATTTCGACGCGCAGGTCTTCGGACGCACGCAACGCATCCTGTGTTTGCACCCACGTGGTTCTGTTCGATCCCAGAAGCACGATGCCTCCGATCACGGCGGCGAGCGCCGCAATCACGGGAGCGGGCATGAATTGGATTGCGCCAACGAGCGTCAACACGATCCAGAATGCGCCGGCTGCAACGGCGATCTTCGCTGCGAGCGAAATCTTGCGGCAACGTTCGATCTGTTCGGCCAATTCTTCGATACGGGCTTCGATGAGCGCAATGTCGCGATGAGAGTCGCCGTTCGCCGTATCAGTCAGTCTTTTTATCCTTGAAATACGGCTCGACCGTGCCGGTTAGCTTGATCGTCAGCGGATTCCCGTGGCGATCTTTGGCATTGCCGGCAGCGACGCGAATCCAGCCCTCGCTTACGCAATATTCCTCGACGTTGGTCTTCTCGACGCCCTTGAAGCGGATGCCAACGTCGCGCGCCAGAACGTCCGCGTCATAGAACGGGCTGCGCGGATCGGATGAAAGCCTGTCGGGCGGCGTGTCGGTCATGTCGACATCCTTTTTGGCGGCACAGTCATCGCCCGGTCAAGCGGATTGACGGAACCCCGTCTATTCCCGCGGGTTTTCATTTTAGTGGTAACAACCGGGAGAATATGCGTATGGCACGCAGATATTCGCGCAGCGCATCGAAGGATGTGAAGCGCGCGATGCACAAGCGCAAACGCGGAAAACTCAAACGCGGAAAAAAAGGCAGGGGCGGCAAAGTAAAGAGCCGCAAGCAAGCGATTGCGATCGGCCTGTCCGAGGCCCGCAAGAAGGGCAAGAAAGCGCCCCGCAAGCGCAAATCTCGCCGCTAAGTTGATGGAACAAGTCAAAAAAGGTCAGCGGCAAAGTAGCGCTTTTTCCGTCGGATGAAATAGAATAAGGCATGGGTCAAGGGGAGGAGCCGCCCATGCGTCTTATTCGAACAGTCGTCATTATCGCGGCCATTGCCGCTGTACCGCTCGCGCAAGCTTTTGCGCAAAGCGATCCCGACAATCATCTGAGCCCGGAGCAGCGCGCGGCGAAGAAATACAAGCAGGTCAATCAGGCATACGAAGAAACGATCAAGAACACCACGCCCCTGCACAAGGAGGCGCCGCTGAACGATCCGTGGGCCAAGATGCGCGCGCCGGCTTCCAGTACGGCCAAGCGCTGACAGCCGGGTAACATCCGCCGACGCAGGCCGGTCTTAGCGGGCCAACGGGGCCGGAGCAGCGGGCATCGTGTCTGTCGAGTGCCGTTCGCTCTATCGCCGCTTCCCGGCTATGCTATGAGCACCGATCGCTTCTGAAACCGAGGCTGAATGTCACTCGCCCTCGATCGTTCGACCACCTCATCGCCCCTTCGCCATAACTGGACGCGCCGGGACGTGCGCGCGTTGTTCGATTTGCCGTTTCCGGAGCTGGCTTTCCGCGCGGCGCAGGTGCACCGCGAGAACTTCGATCCCACCGAGGTGCAAATCTCGACGCTGCTTTCGATCAAGACGGGAGGCTGCCCGGAGGATTGCGCCTACTGTTCGCAGAGCACGAAATACGACACTGGCGTAAAGGCCGAAAAGCTGATGAGCCTCGACGCGGTGCTTGCCGAGGCGAGCGCGGCGAAATCCGGCGGCGCCTCTCGCTTCTGCATGGGCGCGGCGTGGCGTTCACCCAAAGAGCGCGATCTCGAAAAAGTCTGCGCGATGGTCGAAGGCGTGAAGGCGCTCGGTTTGGAAACCTGTGTCACGCTCGGCATGTTGACGGGCGATCAGGCGCGGCGGCTGAAACAATCCGGCCTCGACTATTACAACCACAATCTCGATACCTCGCCGGAGTATTACGGCGAAATCATCACCACGCGGACCTATCAGGACCGGCTCGACACGCTTACCCACGTGCGTGATGCCGGCATCCACGTCTGCTGCGGCGGCATCGTCGGGATGGGCGAAAGCCTTGAGGATCGTGTCGGGATGATTGCGATGCTTGCGAGTCTGCCCGTGCACCCGGAAAGCGTGCCGATCAACATGTTGATGCAGGTGGAGGGCACACCGCTTGCTCCAAGCAAAAAGCTCGACCCGCTCGACTTCGTGCGCACGATTGCGGCTGCGCGCATCTGCATGCCCGCCTCCGTCGTGCGGCTATCCGCCGGACGCGAGGACATGAGCGAGGAGACGCAAGCACTCTGCTTCCTCGCCGGCGCCAATTCGATCTTTTACGGACCGAAATTGCTCACGACGCCCAATCCCGATCGCGATCGCGACAGGACGTTGCTGGATAAGCTCGGCATGCGGCCGATGGAATA
>DASUKT010000378.1:0-3134 GCA_036278575.1 Pseudolabrys sp.
GCGTTGGCGATGGTGGCAAAGCCGCTGGTCTGCATCAGCACGGCGCCGCGCATGCCGCCCATCCACGCGCCGGTGACGATGCCAAGGGCTTCCTCCTCGCGCGCGGCGGCAAACATCGTGAAAAACGGATCGCGCTCGATGCCGGCAATCAAAGGCGTCAAGACGCGGTCGGGGACATAGGTGACGAGACGCACGTCGTTATCCTTGAGCGCGCCGATCACGATGTCGTGCCAGCTTGCCGGTTGCGTTTCGCTGCTTGCCACGATTCCCCCGCGTTGCCCGCCAACTTACCCGAACGTGAAGGCGTCGTGGTAGGCGCCCTGCACCTGCCCGCCCGGCACCGGCCCGCCGCCGGGCACGTGCACCATGTCGCCAATCACTGCGCAGGTGGCGCCATGCAGGCCATGACGTGGAATCGCCATCGGCATCAATGATTCCCACGTGTCGGTCTTCGGATCGTAGGCCTCGTTCGTGCCGAAAACGCGGCCGGTCGCCTCGCCGCCGAACACCAGAATTTTTCCGCCAGCATAGGCGCAGGATGGGCCGCTGCGCGCGGTCGGCAGCGGCGCCCGGAAGCTCCAACCGTCCGCTTTCGGATCGTAAACGGCATTGAGCGACGTGTTGAAATCGTAGGAGTCCATGCGTCCGGCGATGGCGTGGATTTTTCCATCGACCACCGCGACGCCCATGTGGTCGCGCTGGCCGACAAACGGCTGCGTGCCGGTCGAGCCGCGCATATTGGCGCGATCGGAATATTTGTCAGTCGCGGGATCGTAGACTTCGTGCCACTCGACCGACCGAACGTCGCGCCCGCCGAGCAAATGAATCTTGCCGTCGAGGACGATCGCCGAGATGGCGCCGCGCGGACGCGACAGGCTCGCGATCGGCGACCACTGATCGGTCGTTGTGTCGTAGACGAAGCATTTGGAATGCGGGCAGCGGTTCTGCTCGACGAAACCGCCGAAGGTGTAGATTTTCGTGCCGATCGAAACGCCGGCGACGTGGTTGCACGGCAACGGGAACGCTGCCTTCAGCGACCATGTTTTCGATTTCGAATCGTAAACCTGATGGAAATTGCCGTCGACGCGATGCTTCGCGTAGCCGGCGATGACGTGAATCTTGTCGCCGCAGCCGATGACGGCGTGCTCGCCGGTCGGGATCGGCATGCGCGGTTGCTCCACCCACTTGCCGGGATTGGCAGCTTTGGGCGCAACGCTCGTCATGTACCGCTGCTTTTCGACCGTCTTCGGAATGTCGGTGATCGACCTGTCGTTGAGGCCGAGAAAGACCGGAAGCTCCTGTTCTGCCATGACGAACCTCAACCGGCGTAATTGGGAACAGCGTCCCGCAACAATTTCCTGGTCAGTTCCACGCCCTCGCGTGCAACCTCGAGCGGCGGACGCGCCCACATGTCAGGATTCGGCGCTTCGTAGCTGAGATAACCCGTGTACTTTTTCTCGGCCAACAGACCCAGCATCTCGCGCCATTTCACCACGCCTTTGCCCGGTGGCAGGCGGTCGGTCGGTCGCTTCACGCCGGTCACCGGATTGGGCGACAGATCGCTGTACTGAAAGCAGAAGATCTGCCCGGCCGGAATGCTCTCGAAGCCGCGCCCGCCGGCGCCGCTGCGCGTGAAATGATAGGCATCGATGAGGTAGCCACAGTTCGGCTTGCCGGCGCCGGTGATCAGCTCGGTCAGCACGGGAAGACTGTTGAGCACGTCGTGCTGCGAATTGAATTCGATCGCAAGCTTGAGACCGTATTCGGCGGCAATATCGCCGGCATCCTTCAAATATTTGATCGCGTCCTTGATTGGGCCGTTCACCTGTCCCGGCGCGCTCATCAGCATCTTGCAGTTCAGCGCCACCGCGTTCTCGCAGCTCTCGCGAAACACCCTGAACAGCCGCTTGCTCTCCTCCCCGGTCGCGAACAGCCAGCCGTATTCGACGCCCAGCACGCCGACGGGAATATCGGACTTGCGAACAAGGTCGAGCACCTGCGCGTGGCTCATGCCGGCATCGAAGCAGCGCTTGAAATCGGTGCGCCTGAGCTCGACTGCATCGAAACCGGCGTTACGCGCTACATCGAGCGCCTGCGCAAGCGGTGTCGTGTCAATCGTCCACGTATGAAGCGCAAGCCGCCCGAATATATCTGCCATTTCCGCCTGCTCGCTATGCCGTCCGCGCGAAACAATGCCCGTTCCCTCGCGATCTTGTCCATGTCAAATTGGCCTTCCTGCTTCGCTGTCACGATACGAAAATTCCTGCGATGGTTCTGTAATGACCGCTCCTTTCCCGCCTCCCGGCGCGTGCGACAGCCATGTCCATGTGATCGGGCCCAAGCCACAGTTTCCACTCGCCGCGGAGCGATCCTATACGCCCATGGATGCCTCGCCGGACGAGCTCAAGGCGATGCTCGCGCGGCTGAGGCTCGAACGCGTGGTGCTGGTGCAGCCCAGTTTTTACCGGACCGACAATTCCTGCATGTTGGCGGCCATGGCGCAGATCGAGAACTGCCGCGGGGTCGCGGTGCTGCCGCCCAAAGTCTCCGATGCTGAGCTCGACGCACTCGACGAAAAAGGCATCCGCGGCCTGCGCGTGAATATCGCGACCGCCGGCGCCATCTCGCCCGATGCCGTGCGGGAACGCTTGTTCGCGGCGGCAAGGCTGTGCGAGCGCCATGGCTGGCACGTGCAGATGTTTATTGAATCCGAGACGCTGGAGAGGATCGCGCCGACTTTGCTGGAGCTGCCGGTGCATTCGGCGATCGATCATTTCGGGCTGATCAGGCCCGGAACAATTGGCGGCCCGCTGAGTGCGCTCACGCGGCTTTTGGAATCCGGCAACGTGTGGGTGAAGATTTCCGGCGCGTACCGCACCGCGCAGGATCCTTACGATCCCCGTCTCGGCCCGCTGGCGCGCGCTCTGGTCGAGGCCAACCCCGACCGCGTCGTGTGGGGCTCTGATTGGCCGCACACGCCGCAACACGGGGCCAACCGGCGCGATCCGATGAAGGAGCTGCCCTTCCAGGATCAGGACACGCTCGGGCTGCTCAATCTCGTGCCGCAATGGCTCAATGGCAACGACAAGCTCGTGCATAAAGTGCTGGTGAGCAACCCGGCGCGGCTTTACGGG
>DASUKT010000379.1:0-4228 GCA_036278575.1 Pseudolabrys sp.
CGCGCGTGTGAAAGAGGTCGGCGGCGAGATCGTCGTGCACCAATGCGACGTGACCGACGGCGCGGCGGTCGCCGCGATGGTGAAAACTTGCGTCGACAAATTCGGCCGCATCGACATCCTGATGAACAACGTGGGCGGCTCCGCACATGGCGGTCCGGTCGAGATGCCGGAAGAAACCTGGCACGCGCAGATCGCCTTCAATCTCAACAGCGTCTTTCTCACCTGCAAGCATGTGCTGCCGGTGATGGAGAAGCAGAAAAGCGGCACGATCATCAATGTCGCCTCCACCTCCGGTATCCGCTTCACCGGTGCGTTCCAGGTCGGCTACGCCGCGACCAAAGCGGGCGTCATTCAGTTGAGCCGCGTCGTGGCCGTGCAATACGCGCCGAAAGGCATTCGCGTGAACACGATCATTCCCGGCCAGCTCCACACGCCGATGGTGGAAGCACGGCTCGCGAAGCAGCGTGCGGGCGGCGACGTCGAGACACTGCTCAAGCAGCGGCTTGCGCGCATCCCGATGGGCTTTGCCGGCGACGGCCGCGATACGGCGAATGCCGCCGTCTTCCTCGCGTCCGATGAGGCGCGCTTCATCACCGGCACCGAGCTTGTCGTCGATGGCGGCATGAGCGTGCGCTGCGACTGAGCCAACTAGCTGAAACGTAATATTTTTCTATGCGGATTGACTCCGGCTTGCGCCGGAGCATAATAAGAACAAATAGAGAACGAGAGATATGAATGGCTTTGTCCGCGGCAAATACCCTTGTCGCGCTGCGGAGGAATATTGCCTCGCTTGAGGCTGCGCGACCTACCTCCCGGATGCGGCATTACCGGCTCGATTGCGAGCCTGCGGTCTTCTGTATCGCCGGCGGCTCCATCCGCGGTGCGCTGCATGAGATCGCGGCCGCGCGCGAAAGCGAAATCGCGGCGGCAACCGGTTTCGCCTTGTCGCTTGCAGCACATGCAAGCGGGCGCGCGATCCTGTGGGCTGCCGAGGACCTGACCTGCGCCGAAAATGGCGCGCCGCATGGCCCCGGTCTCGATCGTCTTGGCATTATGCCCGAACGCTTCCTCATCGTGCGCGCCGGACACACGCGCGATGTGCTGTGGGCGATGGAAGAGGCTTTGCGCTGCGGCGCGGTCGGCGCGGTGATCGGCGAAATCCGTGGGTATCGCCGCGATCTCGATCTCACCGCCACACGTCGACTGTCACTGGCTGCCGCAAGCAACAATAGCATTGCTCTGTTGCTGCGCACCGCGCCAGGTGTGGAGCCTTCCGCCGCAGCGACACGCTGGGTGATCGGCGCGACGCCCGCCGCGTCACGGGCACACGGATTTGGATCGCCGCACATCAAAGCGCAACTCATGCGCAATCGCTTTGGCGAGCCGGGATCTTGGATGATGGAATGGAATGATGAGGAACGAAACTTCACCCTCGCGCCAGCGGATCGTAAGTCTGTGGTTCAAACGGCTTTCAACCGACCGCGTCGCATGGCAGCAAGGGCGTGATCCGCATCCGCTCGCCGTCTTCGGCAAGCGCGGCAACGCCGATTACCTTGTCGCCGTCAATGCGGCGGCGGAGCGGCTCGGCTTGCATCCCGGCGTCACACTCGCGCATGCGCGCGCGTTGCATCCCGATCTTGCCGTCGTGACGGAAGATGCTGCCGCCGACGCACAGTTGCTTGATCGCCTCACCGACTGGTGCGTGCGCTACACACCGCTTGTCAGCGACAATGCGCCCGACGGCATCCTGCTCGATATCGGCGGCTGCGCGCATCTGTTCGGCGGCGAACAGGCGTTGCTCGACGATCTTGCCGCACGCGTTGCCGGTTTCGGCTTCACGCTGCGCATTGCCGTCGCTGGCACCATCGGCGCCGCCTGGGCAGCTGCGCGTTATACGGCAAGAACGATCGTCGCATCTGGCGATGAGCGCGCAATGCTGGCGCCGCTGCCGCTTGCGGCGCTGCGCATTCCTGGCGAAACCGCTGCGACGCTCACGCGTGTCGGTCTCAAACGCATCGGCGACATTCTCGACATGCCGCGTGCGCCGCTTGCCGGCCGCTTTGGCACCGGCCTACTGCAACAACTCGACCGCGCGCTCGGCAGGGAAAGCGAGCCGCTGCAACCACGCCTGCCGGTCGCACCTTACGTCGCCGAACAGCGCTTCGCCGAGCCGATTGCGCGCGAAGAAGACGTGCTCGCAATCACCGAACATCTTGCCGGTCGATTGAAAATTCTGCTCGAGCGCGGCGGCGACGGCGCGCGCCATGTCGAGTTGGCCCTGTTCCGCACCGACGGCGCCGTGCAGCGGATCGCCGCCGGCACTTCGCGGCCGATCCGCGATCCCGGCGAAATCCGTGCCTTGTTTGTCGAGCGTCTTGCTGCGCTCGCAGACGAGGTCGACCCCGGCTTCGGCTACGACATGGCGCGGCTTTCTATCACCGGGGCTGAACCTTGCCCGCCAGAACAAATCTGTCTTGGCGGCAGCGAGGACCAGGCCGAGCTTGACTGCCTTGTCGATCGCTTGAGCGCGCGCCTCGGTGCACAGCGCATTACACGCATGATCGCGCGCGATAGTCATATCCCCGAGCTTGCCGGTGTGACCGTCCCTGCGCAGACGGATGTCGGCGATGACGGTTGGATTGCCTATCGAAATTTCCGCGCGGCGGAGGGTTTAAGCCCACGCCCGCTGCGGCTGTTCGCACACCCCGAGCCGATTGAAGCCATTGCCTCGGTGCCGGATGGGCCGCCTGCGCGTTTCCGCTGGCGCCGCGCGCAACACGAAGTCGCCGCAGCCGAGGGACCCGAGCGCATCGAGAACACCTGGTGGAGCGAGGAGGAAGGCGTCGCGCGCGATTATTTCCGCGTCGAGGACACAAACGGCCTGCGCTTCTGGCTCTACCGCGCCGGACTTTATCGCGACACCGCTGAGCCGCGCTGGTTCATGCACGGCCTGTTTGCGTGAGGTGTCATGCGTTACGTCGAGTTTGCCGTCACCTCGAATTTCTCGTTCCTGCGCGGCGCCTCGCATCCCGAAGAGATGCTGGCGCAGGCTGCGCATCTGGGCATGGCCGGAATGGGATTGTGCGACCGCAATTCGGTCGCCGGCGTCGTGCGCGCGCATCTTCTCAAGCGCGAAACCAAGCTTGCGCTGCGTTATCACCCCGGTGCGCGCCTCGTCTTTGCCGACGGCACGCCCGATATTCTCGTCTATCCGCGTGATCGTGCAGCATGGGGCCGCCTCTGCCGCCTTCTCACCACCGGCAACCTGCGCGCCGAGAAGGGCCATTGCGCCTTATTCATCGAAGATTTGCTCGCGCACATCGACGGCATCGAGCTGATCGTGATGGAGAAGTCGACAAATGATTCTTCCTCAAACGCCGTTTCTCCTCCTTCACCTCCCTCCGCTTTTCTTTCTTTACCTCCCCCTGAAAGGGGGAGGTTGACGCCCGAAGGGTGTCGGGTGGGAGTCAACAGCAGCTTCGAAAAAGAGGATGACCCCCACCCCAACCCTCCCCCTTTCAGGGGGAGGGAGAAGAAAGAGCAAGGGGGGAGAGAGCGCGCTATACCTGCTGAAAACCTGAAATCTCTGCTTCCGCTTTTGAACGAAGCCGCGCCGGGCCGCGTGCGGCTTGCCGCTTCCATGCTTTATCGCGGTGATGACCGTGCACGGCTTGCAAAACTTGCCGAATGCGCGCGCCCGGCGCGCGTGCCGCTGATCGCCGTCAATGACGTGCTTTATCACGTGCCGGCGCGCCGCAAGTTGCAAGACGTCGTCACCTGCATCCGCGAGCATACGACCATCGAGGTCGCCGGCCGCAAACTCGGCGTCAACGCCGAGCGGCATCTCAAAACGCCGGAAGAAATGGCGCGGCTGTTTCGCGACGCGCCGGACGCTATCGCCGAGACGATGCAGCTTTCAAGGAAGCTGACCTTCTCACTCGATGAGCTGGCCTTTGAATATCCGGAGGAAACACGGGAAGGGTTTACAACGCCACAGGACGCGCTCGTGCACTACACGTATGAAGGCGCGAATGTGCGCTATCCCGGCGGCATTCCGGACAAGGTGGGAAAGAGCCTTGAACACGAACTGGCATTGATCGCCCGGCTTCAATACGCGCCCTATTTCCTCACCGTCCATGACATCGTGCGTTTCGCGCGCAGCCAGAACATCCTATGCCAGGGCCGCGGCTCGGCGGCCAATTCCGCCGTCTGCTATTGCCTCGGTGTC
>DASUKT010000380.1:0-5354 GCA_036278575.1 Pseudolabrys sp.
TTTGCCGACGCCGGCCTCGCCTTCGAGGAAGAGCGGCCGGCCCATGCGCAGCGCGAGAAACAGGACCGTCGCCAGCGAGCGGTCGGCGATATAATCGGCTCCGGTGAGCAACGTGAGCGTATTGTCGATCGAGGCCGGTACAGACTTTCCAGTCATTTTCTTCCCTTGTGAACGGGACTTTATCCTACCCCACGCGCGTCTTACATGTGGGGAGCCATGACCGTAGAAGCCACCGGGAATGCATCCATGTCAAAGCCCGAAACCCTTGAAAAAGAAGCCGTGCGCCTGCCCGCCATCGATCCGGGCGTCCGGATCGGCCACGTGCACCTGAAGGTCGCCGACCTCAAGCGCGCGCTCGACTTCTATTGCGGGGTGCTCGGCTTTGAGGTGACGACGACCCGGCCCGGCGCCGCATTCATTTCGGCAGGCGGGTACCATCACCATCTTGGCCTGAACACGTGGGAAAGCCTTGGCGGCTCGCCGCCGCCTCCCGGGACGACCGGTCTTTACCACACCGCCATCCTTTACCCCACGCGGCGGCTGCTTGCCGACGCGCTCAAGCGGCTGATCGCCGCCAAGATACCGCTCGAGGGCGCAAGCGACCATGGCGTCAGCGAAGCGCTCTATTTGCGCGATCCGGACGACAATGGCGTCGAGCTCTACCGCGACCGGCCGAAAGAAGAATGACCCAAGCGCCCGGACGGCGGCTTGCAGATGTTCACCCGTCCGCTCGACCTGCACGACCTGCTGGCCGAGCTGGACCGTAAACCGGCATAGATTGGCTCCGTCATTCCGGGACACGGCCGGCAAAGCGCGTTCACGCGCGTCTTCAACGCGCTATGGCGAGGAGCCCGGATGACTGCTTGTGCACGACAAGCCGCTCTAAAAAATTAGCGCAATATTAATCCTGCCAGTCGCCTGTTCGACCGGACGCCTCACGCCAAAGCTATCAAAATGTTAATTCACCGCGCCGTAACTTCGGCACCACGCTCACCAAGCCGCATCCGCACGCATGCAAACGGCGCAGCAGCTTCGAAATACAAATCTGCCGCCCCGCGGTGCCACGGAAGTCGATCCTTTTTCGCACGAATCGACTGCAGCCGCGGTTGCACGCTTGACCGCCCTGGTCGAGACTCAGCAACGCGTCATCCGTGACTATGAAGCGGCCCTCACGCGCAGCAAGGAAATGTTCGAGCGCGCTTCGGCGGCTGCGCGTCTCGGCATGTGGGAATGCGACCTGACCACCGAAACGTTGCAATGGTCGGGCGGCACGTATGACATGTTCGACATTCCGCGCGATGTGCCGCTGCTGCGCAACCAGACGCTGACCTGCTATCCGCCGGAATCGCTCAGGGCGCTTGAGACGATCAGGAGCCGCGCGATTGCGCAGCGGAGGGATTTCAACCTCGACGCAGAAATCGTCACGCCAAAGGGAAAACATCGATGGATCCGGATCACGGCAGTCGTGGACTGCGTGGGGGACCGTCCCATCCGGCTGTTTGGCTTCAAGCAGGACATCACCGAAGAGAAAGCGAAGTGGGAACGGCTACGCTACCTCGCCGAGTTCGATGAATTAACCGGTCTTGCCAACCGACGCCGTTTTGAGGGCAAGCTTTGGGACTTCTGCGAAGCTCCTGCCGCTGCGCCGACTGACGGCGCCCTGCTATTGATCGACCTCGATGGTTTCAAGGCCGTCAACGATTCGCTCGGTCATGCCGCAGGCGATGCCTGTCTGCAGCAAGCCGCGCGTCGGCTCACCGAAGTGAGCCTGGATGCGATCGTTGTCGCGAGAATTGGCGGCGATGAATTCGCAATCCTGTTCGGGCCCGGCGGGGCCCAACGGATTGCAACGGTCGCGACGCAGATCGTTCAGGCAATGAATCGACCCGTGACGTATCGGGACCGAAAGTTCAACATCGGCGCATCGGTCGGCATCGCGTGGGCGTGTGGCTGCAGCCCGACGGAGCTTTTCCAGCGCGCAGACGCGGCGCTTTACGCCGCCAAATCCAGCGGACGCAATACGTTCCGATGGTTCGATCCGCGGCAAAGGCAAGCTCTCGCCTAGAACGCGACATTTAAACGCCGCACGTAACCGAACGGAACTCGCAGACACCTGCCGCGTTTGGGATTCATCGCGACACATTTCGCCGGCGTGTATGCCGGAACGGACTCTCCGCAGGGGCGACGTGGAAGTTCTTGCCCGCGGGAAACGTTATGTACTCTGGGTTCTTGGATCATTGCGATCCGGCTGCGGTTCGCCGGACTCGATCCAACTGCCCCCGCCCCACGGAAATTCATCCCCGGTCGCTTCTTTGGATTCTCGTCCCCGCCCGCCTGCGGCATGCACTCGGCTTTGCCGCGGTCGTTCCGGTGCGCATGAATGCTGAACGCCGGCAAGCGGCCGCGACAAATGCTCAGAGATGCGTCGACGACCGACGCACTCATCGTCGAAGTTTGCCATCCAAATTCTGATGGCGACCTCAAGCTAGAGGTAGGAGGTAAATGCCCATGTCCAAAACACAGCGTAAATTCTGGCGAAAACTGGTGCCGGTGAGTGCGGCCCTTGGCGCACTCTGCATCGTGGGAGCTGCCACTGCAGCAGGAACAGCGGATACTTCTGGCAGCGGTCCCATGCCGCCCGCAGTGAAGTTCCCGGCGAAATTTGGGTCTCTGCAGTTTCCCGGGAAATTCCCCGACGGCACCACGCTGTCAATCACGCAATGGAGCCATTTCGTCCCGCGTTACGATAAATGGTTCGACGCCTACGCCCAGCAGTGGGGCAAGGCCAACAACGTCAAAGTGACGGTCCAGCACATCAGCTATGCTGACTTGAATTCGACATTGGCGGCCTCGATCGCGGCCAACAAAGGGCCGACGCTCTTTCAAATGAACGCCACGCCTGCAGCATTCATCCAGGGCTTGCAGCCGTTGAATGACGTCAACGAAGCGGCGAAGGCCACCTGGGGCGAAGGGGTTAAGCCGTGCACGCATCAAACCTACTTGCCGATTAAGAAGGAGTGGTACGCCTATTGCGAAGGCTGGGTCGTCGATCCCGGCGACTATCGCATTTCGCTGTGGAAAGCTGCCGGTTATCCCAACGGTCCAGTCACCTATGACGACCTGCTCAAGGGCGGAAAGAAGATTTACCAGAAGACCGGCATTCCCGTCGGCGTTGGAATGTCGCCCGAGATCGACTCGGAGTTTTATGCGCGCACGTTGATCTGGTCATTCGGTGGCGAGGTCCAGGATGCATGCGGAAACGTGACACTCAACTCCAAGCCGGTCGACGACGCGGTGAAATACCAGGCCAAGCTGTTCAAGGAAGCCGAGACGCCGGAGGTGTTTTCCTGGAACGCTGCCTCGAACAATCAGGCATTCGTTTCGGGCCGGGCTTCGTATGTCCAGAACTCAATCTCCTTCTATCGCACGGCCCAACAATCGAACCCGAAAGTGGCGGAAGACACCGGCTTCCGGCCGGGACTCAAAGGCCCGACCGGTGAGGTGCATCAAACCGCGCACGTATGGTTCATCTATGTGCTGCCGAAATACGTCACCGACCAAAATCAAATTTCGGCGGCGAAAAAGTTCCTGCTGGATCTCACGACGAACTACAGCAGCGACACCTATTACAGCAAGCTGTACGACTTCCCGGCCTATCCTGCGACTGTTCCGGAGTTGGCCAAGAAAGGCGGCTGGATCGATCACGATCCATGGGGCTCCAATCCGGCGAACAAGCTGTCCGTACTGAAAGGAGCGCTCTCCTGGACCGCCTGGCCCGGCTACCCGGGCTACGCAAACCCCGCGATTAGCGAGGTCTACAACACCTTCCTTATTTCGACGATGATGGCTCAGGCGGCGCGCGGCCAAAAGACGCCCGAACAAGCGGTCAAAGACACCGCCACACAGGTCGAGCGCATCTCGCAGAAATGGAAGGCCATGGGCTACCTCGGCTGTGCCGGCAAGGGCAACAGCGCGAGCGCCGGCAGCAGCAGTTCCAAGCCCGGCACCAGCAGCACCGGCAGCGGCAGCAGCAAATGAGGCGCAGGAGGTGGTGACGGAGCGGCGCCGTGGCGGTACTCGAGGTCAGAAGGCTCACGAAGCACTTCGGCGACATCAAGGCCCTCGATGGCGTGGATTTGGCGACACGGGACGGTGAGTTTCTGACGATCGTCGGCCCGTCCGGATGCGGCAAGTCCACGCTTATGAGGCTGATCGCCGGCCTCGAGCAGCCGACCGTCGGCGATGTGCTCGTCGACGACAGAGTCATCACGCCGTTGCCGCCAAGAGCGCGAAACATCGCGATGGTGTTTCAAAGCTATGCGCTTTATCCGCACATGTCCGTTGCCGAGAACATTGCCTTCCCGCTCAGGGCGCGAGGCGTCCCGAAAGTCGAGCGGGAAAAACTGATACACCGCGCGGCAGAAACGCTCGGCATCCAGCCGCTGTTGCGGCGGCGCCCCGCGCGGCTGTCGGGCGGCGAAAAGCAAAAGGTGGCGCTGGCACGCGCACTGGTGCGCAAGCCGGTGCTCTTTCTCTTTGACGAACCGCTTAGTTCGCTTGATGCGCAGGTGCGCGCTAAAGCGCGCGCCGAACTGCGACAGCTGCGCGATCGTACCGGCGTGACCACCATTTATGTGACGCACGATCAGGTCGAGGCGATCGGCCTCGGCGATCGCGTGGCGGTCATGCAGCGAGGAAGGCTGCGCCAGTTCGGTGCGCCGCAAGAACTTTACTACGAGCCCGCCGATACTTTTGTGGCGAGCTTCATCGGTACGCCGCCGATGAATCTTCTGGACGGCGGCAAGGTTATCGTCGGCTTTCGCCCGGAGCATGCCTCGCCAGGCGCGCTGGCGCCGCAATCCGGCGATTTCAGAACATTCCGGATCCGCGTCAAGCAAACCGAATTCCTCGGCTCCGAATGGCTCGTTTATGGAAGCGTCCAGGGGCAGTCAGAAGACACCAAGGTGCTCTGCAAGTTGCAACCGGCGTCGATTGCCGCGGTGAAGGTGGGCGAAATTCAGGAATTCGTCGTGCCGCGCGGCCAATTGCGATTCTTCGACAAGGCGACGGGCCTGCGCACCGCTTCCCCTCCTCTCTGATGGGCGCACACGGATGGACGACATAAAAAAAACGAAGGACAAAAAAGATATCGGCAAACGGCCACCCTTGGGTAAGCCTTCGAAGCCACCGATTACCCGTGAATACATTCCACTCGCCGACCGTGATGGGGCGGTTGGCACCATCATGCTGGCGCCCGCCATCATCTACGTTGCAGGCCTGGTGGCGATACCGTTCTTTCTCGCCGTCGCGCTGAGCCTCAGCGACGCAACTGTCGGCAACCCAAGCATTCACCA
>DASUKT010000381.1:0-5451 GCA_036278575.1 Pseudolabrys sp.
TGGAAGTCCTTAACCACACTACATGGGCGGCTGGATCTGCCGGACATGCATCCTGTGTATCGCACATTCACCGACATGCCATTGGTATCGGTCTCCGACGCGCAGCGCCGACCGATCCCCGACGCCAATTGGTTGGCGACCGTCCCTCACGGCATGCCAGACGCGCTCATTCCATATTCGGCGGACCGCGGCAAATACCTTGCTTTCCTGGGCCGTATCTCGCCCGAGAAGAGACCGGATCGCGCCATCGAGATCGCCCTCCGCGCTGGCATCCCGCTCAAGCTGGCGGCCAAAGTCGACACGGTCGATCAAGAGTATTTCGACGCCGCGGTCAAACCGTGGCTAGACCATCCGTTGATCGAATTCCTCGGCGAGATCGATGATGCCCAAAAGAGCGAACTCCTGGCCGGCGCGCTCGCTCTGCTCTTTCCTATCGACTGGCCCGAGCCCTTCGGGTTGGTAATGATCGAGGCGATGTCCGCCGGCACGCCGGTGATCGCCTGGTGCAACGGCTCAGTTCCTGAGATTGTGGACCCGGGCGTCACCGGGTTCATTGTTCAGTGCCTCGATGAGGCGCTCGAAGCCTTGCACCGAGTGAGCACGCTTGACCGCCCGAACGTCCGCAAGCGTTTCGAAGATCGGTTCACGGTTGAACGTATGGCGGAAAACTATCTGACGCTCTACCGGCGGCTCGCAGCCGATGCGCGCTCCTCGTCTAGGTCCCCGCCCTTTGCCGAATCGCGCGACCGCGACCTGAGACGCGGCTTGTCGGATTCGCGAATGAGAGCCTTAAGGCCCGCTGGTTTGTTTGAAAACGGCATCGCGGGAGTTCTTCGCTAAACGGTCGCCAACGGCTCGCGCGGAAACGATCAATGGCGCTAGAAATAACTGTCGGACCACCAAGGCTCGCAATCAACCAGGGCTACGGAGTCCTCATCACCGATCAGGACGGTCAGATCCCCTGGCCGACCGACAAGGGGTTTTATCACTCCGACACCAGGGTCATCTCATCTTGGCAAATCTTTGCCGACGGCGAGCCGTGGGAACTCTTGAACGGCGGAAATATCGCTTACTACGCCAACCGCATCTTCCTCACCAATCCGACCATTCACACTCAAATCGGCGAGGTGCCGGAACATACTCTCAGCCTATCGATCAGTCGTTCGATCGGCGGCGGGATCCATGAGGATCTCGATCTCATCAATCACGGTATGGGCAAGGTGCAGTTCAATCTCGAGATTGCGGTGCGCAGCGACTTTGCCGATATTTTCGAAGTGAAATCCGGCAATATCGTCCGGCGCGGCCGCATCACAACCGCATGGTCGCAAAGCGCGGCACGCCTAACGATCGCCTATATCAACAAAGACTTCGAACGACGGGTTACCCTCACGGCGCATAAGTGGGATTCCAAGCCGGTTTACGCCAACGGCCGGATCAGTTTCGAACTCGAACTCAAGCCTGGCGAAGCGTGGCACTCGTGCCTGCTCTACGCGGTCGGCGACGGAGAGACCATCGATCACGCACCGGATCACTGCATTACTCAGACGGGTGGCGCGGGCGCGCAGCGCAAGCTCACCCAATGGCGGGATGCTGCGCTCAAGATCGAGACGAGCAATGAGGAGTTCTATCGTTTCTACCACCAGTCACTGGAGGATATGGCCGCCTTGCGGCTCCCCATCGAGGGCACAGATCATTTGGAATTTGTGCCGGCGGCCGGGGTTCCATGGTTCCTGGCTTTGTTCGGTCGCGACAGCCTCACCGTCTCGCTGCAGAACGCGATGGTGCATTCCAGTTTCGCTCGTGGCGCGCTGGAGGTGCTGAGCCGCCACCAAGCCAAGAAGCGCGACGACTATCGCGACGCGGAACCCGGCAAGATCATGCACGAACTGCGTCGCGGCGAGCTTGCGCACTTCAAGCTCATTCCGCACACGCCCTATTACGGGACCGCCGACGCCACCATCCTCTATCTGATCGTGCTGCATAACGCTTGGCGCTGCACCGGCGATTCCGATTTGCTCGCGAGATATATGCCAGTCGCAGAGAAATGCCTGACTTGGATCGACAAATACGGCGACCGGGACGGCGACGGCTTTCAGGAGTATCAGACCCGATCCAAAGCTGGCGCCTACAACCAGGGTTGGAAGGATTCAGGTCAGGCGCTGGTCGATACCGATGGGTCGATCGTCAAAACGCCAATCGCGCTCGTGGAGATTCAGGGCTACGTCTACGATGCCTGGTTGCGCATGGCGCAGATCTACGACGCCCTGGGCAAATCGGCCCGGGCCCAGACTCTGCGGCAAAAGGCCGAATCCCTATTCGTCCACTTCAACGACGCGTTCTGGGATGAAGCGTCAGGCTTCTACGCTTTCTGCCTCGATGGCGACAAAAAGCAGGTGCTGAGCGTCGCCTCCAACCCCGGCCAATGTCTGTGGTCGGGCATCGTGCCTCCCGATCGCGCCGCGAAGGTAGTCGAGCGGCTGATGAAACCGGACATGTGGAGCGGCTGGGGCATACGGACGCTTTCGGCCGACAACCCCTCCTACAATCCGAATTCCTACCAGAACGGCGCAGTATGGCCGCACGACAACGGCATCATCGCACTGGGCTTTCGCCGCTATGGATTCGTCGAAGAGGCGGCCCGCATCGCCCGTGACATCAGCGGCGCGGCCGGCTATTTCATGTGCCACCAAATGCCGGAACTCTATTCGGGCATGCAGCGTGATCCCGCCAACTTTCCTGTTCAATACCTCGGCGCCAATGTACCACAAGCCTGGGCAGCGGGATCGTGTTTCGCCATGCTTCAGATGATCGTCGGCTTTCAGCCCGACGCGCCGGCTGGCAAGCTCTACATCGATCCCGCTCTGCCCGTGTGGCTCCCGGAGCTCACCATCAGAGATCTCCAGATCGGGAAAAACGTCTTCGATCTGCGATTCTGGCGCGACGACGAAGCTACGCGATTCGAGATCCTGAAAGGCGATCCGGGCGCCGTCGCCCTAAAGAGCTATGCCACAGCCACCGCGCGATGGTTGTAACGCGCTACCAAAAACCCAAGAGCTGAAACTAGACCAACTTTCGTACAGCATTCCTCAATTCAGGAATTACCGCCTTTTCGAACCATGGGTTCCTTTGCATCCAAATACCGCTGCGCCAACTTGGATGCGGCAACGGGAAGAATTGATCACCGTGTTGTGAAAAAGTCCTGACGGTCTCCGTCATGGAGGCCTTCCGCTCCGCACCCAAATAATATCGGTGAGCGTGTTGACCGACCAAGAGCGTCAGCTTCAGGTCGGGAAGATGCTCAAGCAAGCGTTTATGCCAATGCGGCGCACACTCGGGACGAGGCGGGTTGTCGCTTCCATTTTTTCCAGCGCCTGGATAACAGAAACCGATAGGGAGGATCGCAACTCTCGCGGCATCATAGAAGGCAGCGCGATCCAGCCTCAGCCAGTCACGCAGGCGATCACCGCTCGCATCATTCCAAGGTATCCCACTCTGATGGACCTTGCTCCCTGGCGCCTGACCGACGATCAAAAGCCGAGCGGTGTTCGCCAGTTGTACAACGGGTCGAGGACCAAACGGCAGTTCTGCCTCACAGATCCGACAGGCCCGAACTTCGCGCAACAGACGTTTCAGCGACATCAAAAGCCTTTCAAAGAAGAGGTACATGTTTTTCCGCGTTCGCGGCCACCCCCTACCCACGATCTCAAAAGACCCAGATCGATCCCCATCATTTCGCGGCTCAAACGGCCGACGAGACACCGGATGCTGATCCATTTGGTTGTTCGAAGAACTTGAGGGTTTCGAGCCAGGCGACCGCAGCGGCCTTTGGTCGATAACCCTTTTGGTTGGAGAGGTTCGCAAAGGCGTGACCGGCGCCATCGTAGATTTCAATATCGACTCGTTTTCCAGCAGCGTTCATACACCTTTCGAACGCTCGAACTTTGTCGGGAGGAATCCCGCGATCGAGACAGCCGAAAATCCCCAGCACACGGGCGTTGATTTTCTGAATGTCCCCGGTATTGGTTGGCAGCGGGCCGTAATTCACAACACACGCGGCAAGTTGCGGTTCATGAATCGCGAGTTGAACTGCCAAGTCTCCACCCATAGACCACCCAAGCGAGCCAATGTGCTTTGCGTCTACATCAGGGCGGCCGGCGAGATAGTCGAATGCTGCTTTCAGGTCGCCTATCGCCCGATCTTGCCGAAGACCGCGCTTGAGCTTGCGAGCTTCAGAAGGATCGGCCGCGACTTTGCCTTCGTAAAGATCCACCGCAAGCGCGACGTACCCATTCGCCGCGAGCTTTTCAGCTTGTTCCTTCACCCATTCGTTCAGGCCCCACCATTCATGAATGACGATTATCGCTCGATGACGCCTCGGATCACGAGGCAAGGCAAGAAATCCTGCAACTTTCGCTTTGGCGTGTCCGAATGCCACCATCCGTATTTTCGGCCTTCCCGCCTGACGCGCCGCGGAAGATGACACCGTCTGGGCTCTCACGCGGTCCCTCAATGCGGCATCCCGCAGTACCGAACGCGCTGCGTACTTCGAGCCGGTGCGCTTCTTCTCGCCGATCAGCGAACCCGATGGATAAGGGCTCAAGATGGAGACGCTGACGTGACAACGGTGCGCGGTATTATCTCCATCTGCTCGATGAACATCCGGATACGTTTCTACCCCAACAACGCCATGGCCCTTTTACACACGTTGTCGGCGGTAAAGCCATATTCACGCATCACGATGTCGCCCGGGGCTGACGCGCCATAGCGGTCCACGCCCAATACATCACCGCGATCGCCGACATAGCGATGCCAGCCCTGCGACGCGCCCGCCTCGACAGCAAGCCGCCCGTGGACGGCAGGCAATAACACCTCGTCCCGATAACTCCGTGGCTGCGCATCGAACAGGTCCCAGCTCGGCATGGAGACAACACGCGCCATGACGTTTCGATCTTGCAGTGTCTGACGAGCGGCCATGATCAGCCCAACCTCCGACCCGGTTGCAATCAGAATGACGTCCGGTCGGCCGTTCGGGGCATCGGCCAGGACATATGCGCCTTTGCGCACGCCGTCGGCGGCGGCACATTGGCTGCGATCGAGCGTCGGCACATTCTGGCGCGTCAGAACCAATGCTACTGGATGGTCACCCGCTTCCAGCGCGACGCGCCAAGCGACGGCCGTCTCATTGGCATCGCCCGGACGGATGACCGTAAGGCCTGGAACCGCGCGCAGGCCGGCGAGCTGTTCCACCGGTTGATGGGTGGAGCCGTCCTGCCCCAAGGCGATGCTGTCGTGGGTGAAAACATAGATCACATGCAGCTTCATCATCGCCGCGAGGCGGATCGGCGGCCGCATGTAGTCGGAGAAAATCAAAAATGTCGCGCCGAACGGCACGGCGCCGCCGTGCGCCGCCAAACCATTCAGGATCGCCCCCATGCCGTGCTCGCGTACGCC
>DASUKT010000382.1:0-3515 GCA_036278575.1 Pseudolabrys sp.
TCAGGATAGTGGCGTCCAGCTACCGTCTGGATTCCGGCACGCCGTCCCCCGCGCGGTTTGCGGCCGCCCGTCAATATAGATGGTATGGGTATAGGAGCGGCAATTGCGGCCGTCTTCCACATAAACGGGCCCCGGTACGACAGTGCCGTAACGGCCTGAATCGGGGTTACGCCAAGACACCGGAGCGCCCGCCGGCCCTTCATTAAGGGCCGCCAATTGGGCCTCGTAGGCACGCTGCCTGTCTTCATCATCCATC
This sequence comes from Pseudolabrys sp., assembly GCA_036278575.1. Classification (GTDB taxonomy): domain Bacteria; phylum Pseudomonadota; class Alphaproteobacteria; order Rhizobiales; family Xanthobacteraceae; genus Pseudolabrys. Next base: position 257 of record DASUKT010000382.1, read on the forward strand.
GCGGCGCCGATGCGGTTTCCGATCAAGGCGCCAAGACCGGCACCGACCAGCGCGCCGGCGACATGCCCACCCGCGCCGCCGCCAAATTGGGAGCCGATCGCAGCACCGCCAAGCGCTCCCAGCAACGTGCCGGTGTTCTCCTTCGGCCCCGTGCCGTTCTCCGGATTGCCTGCGCAGGCGCAAAGCGTCAGTCCGAGCGCAAGGGCAGCAGCAGTTTTGGTTGGGAACATAGTCACCCCCTCAATGGCAGATTCCGGACCCGAAACAATCCTAGTGAGTACGGCGGATTCGGGCAAAAATCCGGCAGCTATCCAGCCGGCAGGACCAGTTCCGCGCGCAAGCCGCCAAGCGGCGCGCTGCCGAGTTTGAGTTCGCCGCCGTAAAGCGCGGCAAGCTCAACGACGATCGAAAGTCCGAGTCCGGAACCGGGCTTTGTTTCGTCGAGCCGCTGACCGCGCTTGGCTGCCTGCTCTCGCTCGAGCACGGACAGCCCACGTCCGTCGTCGTCCACGACCGCCCGTATGATGGGGATGCTTGTCGCCTGCGTTTCACGGACAACTTCGATGGTGACTCGCGACACAGCCCATTTGCAGGCATTGTCGACGAGATTGCCTACCATTTCTTCGAGATCCGGACGTTCACCACGAAAGCGCGCGTCCTTGTCGAGGCGCAATTCAATGGCGATTCCGCGATCGTGATGGATTTTCTCCATCGTGCGCGAAAGCGCGACCACGACCGGAGCAACATCGGTCAGCGCGCCCACCGTCGTGAGCCGCGCCGCCAGCCGAGCGCGCTGGAGGTGGCGCGCCACCTGATCGTGCATGATCTCAGTCTGTTCAAGCACCTTCCTGGACAGCGGGTCACCCGAATTCGCGGAAGCTTCATTGACCATGACCGAGAGCGGCGTCTTCAACGCGTGCGCGAGATTGCCGACATGGGTGCGTGCGCGCTCGACGATCTCCTTGTTTGCATCGATCAGCTCATTGGTTTCGCGCGCGAGTGGCGCAATCTCGACCGGAAACTCGCCGGCCAGGCGTTCCGCAGTGCCCGATCGAATGGCAGCAAGCCCGTCCGTAATACGCTTGAGCGGCGCCAAACCAAATCGCACCTGAAACATGGTGGTCAGTAACAGCACAATTGCGAGAATGGTGAAGGTAATAATCAGCGCCTGATCGAACGAACGCATTTCGTCGGCAATCTCCGCTGCGTCGCCGGCGACAGCGACGAGGTAGTGCCCCTCGTCGCCGAGATCGATGTTGCGCTCGACGAGGCGCAGGTGCTGGTCTTCGGGCCCATCGACATAGCCTTCGCGTGCACCATTTGTGCCAGCGGCAACGCCCTGATCCTGCAGATGCGGCAAACCGCCATCCCAAAGCGAACGGGATGAGCGCACGTCGTGCTTGTCGGGGTCGGTTCGTGTCACCTGCCAGTACCAGCCCGACAGCGGCAGTTCGAATAGCGGCTCGCTGATGGACTGAGGAAATTTCTCGTTCGCTTCTTCCGGCGAAGCAATATCGGCAACCAACGTGCGCAGATAGACATCGAGACGGCGATCGAAGGCGCGTTCGACCGTCTGCCGGTAAAACGAAGACAAGACGATGCCCGTAACGAGCAGGATCGCGACCGTCCACGCCGTAGCGGACAAGAACAGACGCAGCGCGAGCGAATTAGCGCGCATCCGCATCAGCGCGCATCGGGCGGCGTGAGCAGGTAACCGAGGCCGCGCACGGTCTGGATAATCTCGACGCCGAGTTTCTTGCGGATGCGGCCGACGAACACCTCAATTGTGTTCGAGTCGCGGTCAAAATCCTGATCGTAAAGATGCTCGACGAGTTCGGTGCGCGACACCACGCGTCCGGTGTGATGCATGAGATAGGAGAGCAACCGATATTCGTGGCTGGTGAGTTTGACCGGATTTCCGTCGACGGCAACGCGGCCGGTGCGGGTATCAAGCCGCACCGGGCCGCAATTGAATTCACTCTTCGCGTGCCCGGCCGAGCGGCGCAGCAGCGCCCGCACGCGCGCGAGCACTTCTTCAAGATGGAACGGCTTGGCGACATAATCATCGGCGCCGGCATCGAACCCTTGCACCTTGTCGCTCCAGCGGTCGCGAGCGGTGAGCATCAAGACCGGCATCGCGCGTCCTGCGCGGCGCCACGCTTCAAGCACCGAGATGCCGTCCATTTTAGGCAGGCCGATGTCGAGAATGACCGCGTCGTACGGTTCCGATTCGCCGAGATAGTGCCCTTCCTCGCCGTCGAAAGCGCGGTCGACCACGTAACCGGCGTCGGTCAGCGCGGTAGCAAGCTGGCGGTTGAGATCGGGATCGTCCTCGATGACGAGAAGACGCACGGCAGTCAAATCTCCGGTCAGCCGCCGGTGATAACGATCCCGTTTGCGGCGTCAACGGTCGCGCGTATCACCTTGCCATTGCGGGCCAGCAGAGTCAGCACGTAGGCCAAGCCCCTGGGGGTGTTGCACAATCGCGCCCGCACCACCTCCGCGTGACGATGCGTGCGCACCATGCGGATCGCGTGCGCAAGGGATATGGCCCGATGGCTGGCGACGGCGGCCCGTTGTTCGGCCTTGGTAAGACAGTTGTGATGCAGGCGTTCGGCCGCCGCGGCGGGCACAGCAACGGCCAGCAGCAAACCGGCAAGTGTCAGCAGTTTGAGAGTTGAGGAAACCGGCATGGGAGGGGTCTATGCGTGCGCCGGTGAACGCGGGGTGAACGCGGAACCTTTTTGCGGCAACTTCACTCGCTCGTGAAGCCGGTAAAAGTCGCGTAAATCCCAAGCGGCTCGCGCGGGGAGCGCCAGCCGTTGATCGGGGCGGCTTCGTCGGCGTAGCCGACCGCCATGCCCGAATAGACGATGAGATTGTCAGGCAGATTGAGGAAGGAGCGCACCGTTCGGTGCCAGGAAACCCACGCCTGCTGTGGGCAGGTATGCAGACCGTATCCGCGTGCAAGCAGCATTACGGTTTGCAAGAGGCCGCCGATGTCGGCCCACTGCGCAACGCCGAATGATTTCTCCAGCGCGAAGAAAATGCCGACCGGCGCGCCGAAGAACTGAAAATTGCGCGCGTATTGACGATAGCGCGCTGGTTTGTCCGCGCGCGGGACGTTGATGGATTTGTAGAGCAACTCGCCAACCGCGAACCGGCGCGCGCGATACGGTTCATCGATACCTTCAGGGAAAATGCGGTAGTCGCCGCCCTCCCCCTTCGGCAACTCATTCATGCGCGGCGTGAGCAGCGC
>DASUKT010000383.1:0-15313 GCA_036278575.1 Pseudolabrys sp.
TTTGCGACGGAAGCCTTGCACGCGGTGATCGATTACGCCTTCACCGATCTCGATCATCGCGCGCTTAACGCGGGCGCGCGCGTGACCAACCCGGCCTCGCGCCGCGTGCTGGAGAAGTGCGGCTTCCAGTGGACCGGCGTCGGGCTCTACCGCATCAGCGCCATCAAATCGTCGGCCCCGATCGACCGCTTTCGGCTCGAGCGCGGCATCTGGGCCGCGATCAAGACGTGGGGCCGGATGAAGAAGATGATGTGAGGTGTACCAGCCGCCGCACTTCCGCGAGGATCGGATTGAGGTTCAGCACGCGTTGATCCGCACGCATTCGCTCGGCCTGCTGATAACGGCGGGCACGGGCGGCTTGCAGGCAAACCACATCCCGTTTCTCGTCGACGCTGGAACGGCGCGGGGCACGCTGCGCGCCCACCTCGCGCGCGCCAATCCGCAACTCAATGAATTGGCCGCGTGCGAGGAGTGCCTCGTCGTGTTTCAGGGGCCGCAGCGTTATATCAGTCCGTCGTTCTATCCGACCAAGCAGGAGACCGGAAAAGTCGTCCCGACATGGAATTACATTGTCGTGCACGCTTGGGGCCGCCCGCAGGTTGTCGATGATGCCGTCTGGCTTCGCCGGCAGGTCGACGATCTGACAGCGCACCAGGAGAGCGCATTCGCATCTCCGTGGGCCGTGTCGGATGCTCCTGCATCGTTCGTTGCTGCGCAGATAAAGGCCGTCGTCGGCCTGGAAATCCCCATCGCTCGCCTCGAAGGAAAATGGAAGCTCAGCCAGAACCGGCCCGCCGCCGATCGGGCTGGCGTCGTTGCAGGCTTGCGCGATAGAGGAGACGAGGCCCAGCTCATGGCGGCGGAAGTCGCCAAGCGCAGCGCACATTAGACCGCTGGCGCCGCTCGCCGAGTTGCGCGAAACTGGGCCATGACATCTCCTCCAAGGAGTGCTGCCATGGCTTACACTCTCGACCAATTCATCGCGGAGACCCGCTCGATCCTTTCGCGCGATTCCGGCCCCGCCGGACGCGAGCAGGTGCGCGTCCATCTCGAGAAGCTGCTCAACAATCAGGATTTCGTCCGCGAATATTGCGGCGATGATGCGCCGCAAGGGCTGAAGGTTCTCTACGAAGACCCAAAGCTCGGCTTCCAGATTCTCGCCCACATCAACGACAAAGCGCGCGTCTCGCCGCCACACGACCACGGCGCCTCATGGGCGATCTACGGCCAGGCGACGCAATATACCGACATGACCGAATACGAGCGCGCCGACAAACCCGATGGCAAGCACGCCGACCTCAAGCCGATCAGGAAATATCGCCTTAATCCCGGTCACGCGGGCATCTATCAGGACGGCACCATCCACTCGATCGACTATCCGGACATGGCGCGCTTCATCCGTGTCACCGGCACCAACCTCGACAAGATCGATCGCGTGAAGTTCGATTCGAAAACCGGCGAAATCCAGCCGATGTACACGCAACGGGCGACCTAATTTCTTGTTGTCATTGCCGGGCTTGACCCGAATCCATCGTCTTGTGAGAAGGATGGATGCGCGGGTCGAGCCCGCGCATGACACCTGAGAAAATCTTGTGAAACATGAAGCTCCGCCCTATCACCGCCGCTTCGCTCAAAGCCATGCTCGGGGATGGGCGTGAGCTCGCGCTCATCGACGTGCGCGAAGAGCTGATCTTTTCGCGCAATCGTCTCTTGTGGGCGCGTTCGGTACCATTGAGCCGGCTGGAACTGCGCTTCGCGCAATTGGTGCCGCGGCGCACGACGCGCATCGTCTTGTGCGACGATGATGATGGACTGGCACACCGCGCCGCCGATATTCTCGCGCACGCCGACTATCGCGACATTGCCTACCTTGAAGGCGGCGTCGCGGCTTGGGTAGAAGCCGGCTTCGAACTGTTTTCCGGCATGCACGTGCCGAGCAAGGCGTTCGGCGAATTCATCGAACATGCAAACGGCACGCCGAACATCAGTGCCGAGGAATTGCATCGGCTCCGGCAAAACGGCACCGAACTCGTCGTGCTCGACAGCCGTCCGTTCGACGAATATTCGCGCATCTCAATTCCCGGCGGGATCAACGTGCCGGGCGCCGAGCTTGTGCTGCGGGTGCACGATATCGCGCCCTCGCCCGATACACTGGTCGTGGTGAATTGCGCCGGCCGCACCCGCAGCATCATCGGCGCGCAGTCGCTCATCAATGCCGGCATTCCGAACAAGGTGGTTGCGCTGCGCAACGGCACCATGGGGTGGCATCTGGCGGGCCTGAAAGTCGATAAAGGCAAGAGCGAGCGTGCGCCGGACGTTACCGACAAAGGCCACGCTTGGGCGAAAGAGAAAACCGACGCGATCGCACGACGCTTTGACATCGAGAAAATCGATCGCGCCGCTCTGGATCGATGGAGCGGCGACAAAAGCCGCACGCTTTATATTTTCGACGTGCGCGATCCGTCGGAATATGAAGCCGGCCATGTCGCCGGCGCGATTTCGGCGCCGGGCGGCCAGCTTGTGCAGGCAACCGACCTCTACGCCGGCGCGCTCGGCGCGCGTCTCGTGCTCGTCGACGACAAGGAAGTACGTGCGGTGATGACCGCTTCCTGGCTCAAGCAGATGGGCTGGCGCGATGTCGTCGTGTTCACCAATGCGGGTGAGGAAAGAGGCTTTCCGGCGCGCGAACTCCTCGGCACGCTCGTTCCGGGAACGGAAATCGAAACAGGGGCCCTCACCGCTTTGCTCACAAAAGGCCGCGCTACCGTTCTGGACCTCTCGCGCAGCCCCGATTATCGCAAGGGCCATATTCCGGGCGCCTGGTTTGCGATCCGCTCGCGGCTGAAGGAAGCGCTCGCGAAAATCCCCACGCCGCGTGACCTTGTGCTCACATCAGAAGACGGCGTGCTGGCGAGTCTCGCCGCCGCCGATTTGCAGGCTCTCGCACAGTGTCCGGTGCGCTGGCTCAAGGGCGGCAACGCCGCATGGACTGCGGCGGGCCACCCGCTGTCGCAAGAGCTGCGCATGGCCGACGAGCCGGTCGACGTCTGGCTCAAGCCTTATGAGCGCCCCGGTGAGCAGAAAGACGCCATGAACGAGTACCTGTCGTGGGAGGTCGATCTGCTGACGCGAATCGATCGGGATGGCACGTGCAAGTTCAGCACGCGGCAGGCCTGACCGTTCTATTTTCGTGTTGCCGCTTCGAACTTCTGCCCGAACTCTTTCAGCTCATCGGCATTGAGGTCGCTCACCGCCCACAAATCGAGCCCATTTTGCGTCCAGCGGCGCACGTTGAAGCCTTGCAGGCTTTCCATCACGGCCGCGCGGTCTTCCGATCCCGGCGAGGGCGAGCAGAACAGATTGATGACGTGCACGCGGCGGCGATAGACGATAACGGCCGCCGGTTTGGCGTCGAGATAGTCAAGCCGGCCGCCGATGAGCGTGAACCCTTGCGCCGTCAGATCGACGACGGGGGGCGCGACATCGAGACGGCCGTTGAACCATGGCTTGACCGTATGCTGATCGCTCGACTGCACATCGATCAGATGCTGTCCTTGCAGTGAGCGCAAATGCGCCGAGACGACTTCGCCGAGAATACGGCGCTGATCGTCCTCTCGCATGACGATTGCCACAACGCCCGAGGCGGCGAGCGCGGTTGCAACCGCGCCGACCGAGAAGCCCTGGAGCACGGCGCGCCTGTTCGCATGGCCCGTGCGACCGGCCGGCAACGCGCCTTCAATCCGGCGGCGCAGGCGCTCCGGCGCGCGGTAGCGCAGGTTTGCCGCTCCCATCGCACGCCGTATTTCGCGAAAGTCATGCATCTGCCGTGCGCAAGCCGTGCAAGTGCCGATGTGCGCCTCGACTTCGCGGGCGTTGCCCGCGTCCAGCTCGCCGTCAATAAGAGCGTGCATCAAGATGTTTGCTTCATCGCAATTCATGTCGACCTGCCTTCGCCTTCGGCGGCGATCCATGCGTCGCGCAACATCGTACGCGCCCGCGCTAGCCGCGACATCACCGTTCCGATCGGCGCATCGATCACCGCGGCGATATCGCGATAGGAAAGATCGTTGATCTCGCGTAACACGATGACTTCCCGGAAATCGTCCGGCAATTGCTCAATCAACTGGCGCATCGCATCGCTGTCGCTCTGTCGCAGCAGAAGCTCTTCCGCAGTGTTGTCCGCTTCGCGCCACAGCGGCTTGACCTCCTCCTCACTCTGATCAGTCGCGTAAGCGATCTGACGGTTGCCGGAACGCGCCGCGCGGCAAACATTGCGAAGTATCGCCATCAGCCACGGCTTGACCGCAGGTCCATGCTGGCTATCGAAATGGCGAAACGCGCGCAGAAAGCATTCCTGCACGGCGTCGTCGGCATCGCTCGCGTTGCGCAGAAGGAAGCGCGCGAGCGTGTAAGCATCGTCAAGATGCGGCAGGGCGAGGCTTTTGAAGCGCTCCGCCTTGCCGGCTCCCTCTCGATCAACCGGCTTGCTCGCCATCGATCCACGCTCAGGCTTCGGCGCGTGAAACGCTATTCGCTCGGTGCCGTCCACCGTATCCCTAGTCTGCTTCAACAACAACGGTGCCAGTCATATGCGGATGCAGTGAGCAAAAGTACTTGTACGTCCCAGGAGTTTTGAACGTGTACGAGAATTTGTCGCCCGTATCGAGAGCCTGGGATCTAAAGACGAGGGTCGCCGACGTTACCGTGTGCGGGATGTCGTCGTTGTTGGTCCACGTCACCGTAGACCCGGCCTTGATCCTGATCTGTTGTGGATTGAAAGTGAAATTGTCGATTCTCGCCTCTACGTCAGCAGCGCAGGCAGGCACCGCCATAGCGACGGCAAAGATCGTGGTTAGCGCGGCTATCGCGCATGCTCTTCTCGAAATCATGGGACTTCAGGCCTTCAAAGGAGTGTCGACGATGGCAAGCCGTTGCGCGCCACGCTTGAACGTCACGCTCGCGATTCCGAGCATTTTTTGGAGCTGCTCGCTCGGCACTTTCATCGGCCCCGGCGACGGAGCAGTCCCTGGCGCGGGTTGCGGAAAGGCGGTCGAACGCGCGGTATGAAAAGTCACATTGCCTTCGACCTTCTGCATCACCTGGTGAATATGACCGTTGAGCACGGTCACCGAGCCGAAGCGTTTGAGATAAGAGAGCGCGCGGGCGCTATCCTCGGTACCCCAACCCCAGGCTGGATAAACGGCCCAGAGTGGGATGTGTGCGAACACCACAATCGGCGTCGATGCCGAGCGGCCTTTGAGATCGTCCTCGAGCCATTCGATCTGCTCGTCGCCGAGATTGCCGAGACCGCCGGCCTTGAGATTGACGACGTTGACCAGACCGATGAAATGGATGCCGTTGGCGTCGAAGCTGTACCAGCCGGCCCCTTTTGCGCCGCGGCCATAACGCTCGCTATAAAGCTTCTGCTCCGGGTCGATGAAATCGTGTTCGCCAGGGACGTAATGCACGTCGAGCCGGGCGTCCGAAATGATCCGATCCGCGTCATCGAACTCGGACGTTTTCGACAGATGGCTGATGTCGCCGGTGTGAATCATGAACGACGGCTTCACCTTGAGCGCCTTGACGTGCCCGATCGCCTCTTGAAGCGTTACGCGCGCATCGGGATTGGCGGCCTTGTCGAAGCCGATGTGGCTGTCGCTGATCTGAACGAACGTAAATCCGCTCGCCGACGCTGCCATTGCGCCATCCATCAGACCAAGGGCGCTGGGCACACCGCCGGCGACGGTCCAGAGCACTCCGGTTCCCGCCCAGGTCATGCACTCCAGCACCTTGCGGCGGCTTGGGCCGTCCTCATGATGATTGTGTGCCATGATGGTCTCCTCTGTGGTTCGCGTTCAGGAGACCAGATCGGCCAAGCTCGTGATTTATTCCCGCAGCCGCGGTGGCCGCGCCGAGAGCCTTGCGCTATAGGCTAACGTCATGAAATTTCTCGACGAAGCAAAGGTTTATGTGCAATCCGGCGCCGGCGGGAACGGCTGCGTCTCGTTCCGGCGCGAGAAGTTCATCGAGTTCGGCGGGCCGAACGGCGGCGACGGCGGCAGGGGTGGTGACGTCATCGTGGAGGCGGTGAACGGCCTCAATACGCTGATCGATTATCGTTACCAGCAGCACTTCAAGGCGCAGCGCGGCGGCAATGGCATGGGCAAGGATCGCCACGGCGCCAATGGAAAAGATGTCTTCCTCAAGGTGCCTGTCGGCACGCAAGTCTATGAAGAAGACGGCGAGACGCTGCTCGCCGATCTGACGCAGGTTGGCGAGCATGCGGTAATTGCGGAAGGCGGCAATGGCGGCTTCGGCAATGCGCATTTCAAAACATCGACGAACCGCGCACCGCGCAAAGCCAATCCCGGCGAACCGGGCGTAGAGCTGACGATCCGGCTGCGTTTGAAGTTGATCGCAGACGCCGGGCTCGTCGGCCTGCCGAATGCGGGAAAGTCGACGTTTCTCGCAAGCGTAAGCGCGGCTAAACCAAAAATTGCCGATTACCCCTTCACCACGCTGCATCCGCAACTCGGTGTGGTCGAGATCGACGGCCGCGAATTTGTCCTCGCCGATCTGCCCGGCCTGATCGAAGGCGCGCACGAGGGGACCGGATTGGGCGACCGCTTTTTAGGCCACACTGAGCGCTGCCGGGTTTTGTTGCATCTCATCGATGGCACCGGCGAAGATGCCGGGCGCGACTACAAAATCGTACGCGCAGAACTCGATGCTTACGGACACGGGCTCGAAGACAAGCCTGAGATCGTCGCGCTGTCGAAAGCGGACGCGATGACGCCGGAGCAGATCAAGGCCCAAAGTGCAAAATTGAGAAAAGCCGCAAAGAAGACTCCCTTCGTGATCTCGTCGGCATCGCGCCAGGGGATTACGGAGGTGCTCCGCGCGCTCACCGATGCGATCGATGAGGCCGCAGCGCATGCGGCGAAAGAACCGGTCAGGCTTCCCCAGAGCGGCCGCGAATCATTTTAGCGGTAATAATCGCGATAACGATCGTCGGGAACGACGATCACGCGGCGATTGTGCCTTCCGAACAACGAACCGAAAATCGAGGCATCGTCGTATTCGTCATAACCCTCGTCCGGATCGCGGATCGCGCGGCCGCGCCGTTGTTCCGTCTCACGAAATCCAGTGCTTCGATCGTGGCCACTACGCGCCTGCCTCGGCTCTTGCGGCTGGGCCGGGTGCGAGGCGACACGCGATGAAGCCGCCGTTGATTTTGTACAGACCCGGCGCGGGCCTTCAAATGGCTGATACGTGCAGTCGGATGCGCGGAACGACTGATAGGCGCTGGCGCAGGCCTGAACGTTGCATCTGTTCGACGCCTGTTGCGCCTCTGCCGCGGGATTCGCTGCATCGATCTGCTGTTTCGGCGTGGAGCCGGTCGCTTCGGCGCGCGCCGAATTCGCATCCGGCGGCGTGGTGTCGCCCTCCGGCCGCGCCGCTAACTGCTGGGCCTGCGTATTTGCGGCCGGCTGGCCGGTCTGTTGTTGTTGCGGGGATGAACTCCGCGCGACAGCATTCGCCTCATTTTGCTTGGCGACGACCGCACCCAACGCCGGATTGCTCGGCGGGTAGACCGTACGAACCTCCGATTTGGGCGCGGCCGGCTTGGCTGGATGGACCGGGCTAAGCGCGTTGCCGGAATTCGTCTTGTCGCTGTTGGCGGCAACTTTTTTGGTTTGAGCCCCACTCTGTTTGGATGGCGACGCGGTATCGGCAATAACCGGTTTTGCGTGGTGCTGCGGTAATGGCGACGTCATCAGATCGAGGCCGAACACGGCGCTCGCCGCGGCGAAAAGCAGGACGGCAAAATAAAAGAGGAAAGCCATACCCGAACCTAGCGTGGGAGATACGTGAGAGGCAACGCCGTGCAGTGCGGCCCGTTCCTGCCCCGTCTCGCCATTATCGTGCGGAACTGCGGCGAATACTGGACGATTTCTCGATTTGTGGCCGCAAATTTTTCAAAAATCCGGCTGTTTTCATTCGGATAAGGCTCAGTAACGCAGGGGTTAACTTCGTTCAAAAAATTGCATATGCGGCCGCGCAGCGTCCAGGTCGCCGAAAATTCGGGGTTTTCGACGAATGCGGCAGCTCTTTTTGCCAGCTTGCATATCTTTGATGGCGTTGACCGCCGCTGCTGATTCGAAAATAGCGCCGCGCGACTTCACGATCATCCCAAAAGCAATCAAGAAAATCGTTGCGCGTGTCCCGCCTAATGATGGCCCCTCCAGCAATCGACCGGAGGAGCAGACGGAAACCAACCCGTCTGCAAGGTTCGCGAATGCAGATTCGAATCGCGGTTCGTCACAAGAAGCTGAAGCGACCTCCAGCTTCAAAGCCGGCATACAGGGCGATGTCGACATCCCACAGCAAAACGGACTCGACGATAAAGCCTTGCTTGCGCTGATTCCGCCGCCGCCGGATCCGGCTCCGGTGATCGTAAAGCCGGTCCGGCATCGTTCTCGGCGCGAGGTTTGCGACACGCTCACAAAGGCCGCCGAAAAGAACGATTTGCCGGTTCCCTTCTTCATCAGGCTCCTGTTCCAGGAAAGCCGCTTCAAGCCGGGCGTCGTGAGCCGCGCCGGTGCGCAAGGTATTGCGCAATTTATGCCTGAAACGTCGGAAAGCGTGGGTCTCGACAATCCATTCGATCCGCTGGAGGCTATCCCGGCATCTGCACGGCTGCTTCGCGATTTGCTGCAGCAATTCGGAAATCTCGGTCTGGCCGCAGCGGCGTACAATGCCGGCCCCAGGCGCATCCAGGAGTGGCTCGCCAAAAAGGCCAAGCTGCCGGAGGAAACAAAAGGTTACGTCGAGAAGATCACCGGCAAGCCCGTGGAAACCTGGACCGTTGCCACAGCGGGTGTTCCGGCGATCAAGCTGCCTCCCCGCGCGCCCTGCCAGGACGCGGCCGGTCTTATGGCTTGGGATGGACCCGACACAATCCCGACCCCGCCGCCATCGCCTCGCACGCTTGCGCGCATTGCTTCCCACGAAGAAGCGGAGGCGAGAGCAAACAAGAAACACGTACGGCAGAGCGGGCATAAGATCGCAGCGAACAAGTCAGACGCTTCCAAACCCGAATCCGGCGACAAATCCAAAGTCGCCGCCGATCAGTTGGCTGCGCGCCGGCAAAGAGGCGCGAACCCTTCCCACGGTCACAAGCATAAGCGCGAGGACCTTGCGGCTGAATAGCGGCTGGAACTGCGGGGCCGGAACTTTTGTTGTTCGGCGATGCCACTGCATCTGACCTGGATCGATTTTCTCGTGCGTCTCGGCTCAACCCTGCTCGCAGGCGCAATCATCGGATACAATCGCAGCGAACATGGCAAAGCGGCGGGGCTGCGGACAACGCTGCTCGTCTGTCTCGCTGCATCGATTGCAATGCTGCAGGTCAACTATCTTCTTCCGCTGGCCGGCCGCTCGCCCGATTCCTTCGTGATGAACGATTTGATGCGGTTGCCGCTGGGTATTCTCACCGGCGTCGGTTTCATCGGCGCAGGCGCCATCCTGCGGCGAAACGAGCTTGTAATCGGAGTCACGACCGCGGCAACGCTCTGGTACGTGACGGTCATTGGACTGTGCTTCGGCGGCGGACAGATCTTGCTCGGCTGGATTGCGACCATCATCGGATGGCTCGTGTTGTGGGGCCTTGCCCGCCTTGAGATGCAAATGGCAGTGGAATTCCGCTACCGCCTGTCGATCACGACGGAAGAGGCCAACCTGGTCGACGACGACATTCGCCGCCAATTACGCGATAGCGGTCTCTCAATAAAGAAGGTGAATGTCACCGCCGAAGGAGAGCGTTGCAAATATATTTATGATGTCATTGTCGTGCGCGAACGAGCGGAGCCGGCTATTCCCGCTGTCGTGCGGACGCTCGCCACGCGCCACGGCGTCTCCGCCGTGCAGTGGCACGAGATCGGGTAATAATCTGGCTGTCATTACCGGGCCGCGACCAAACGGTCATGACCCGGCCATGACAAAAATTTAATCACTGTTTCAGGAATTTCAGCACCTCATTGAAGAACATCGTCCTGTTCTTTTCGAACAGCACGAAGTGCGTCGCATCCGGAATGAGCACGCTTTCTTTTACGCGGGCGTGCACGAGATCACGCATCAGACCGGCGCGGTCCTCCGGAAAAGACCAGGTGTCGAACTGGCCGGCGATGACCAATGTCGGCGAATAAATATTCGAGGCATGCCACATTCTCTGTCCGATCGCCTGATAAAACGAATCTTCCAGGACGCCGTTCGGCGCGCGCAGGCTCGGCGGCTTGCGCGTGTTGCTGGTTGGGTCGGTGGCCATGCATTCTTTCCAGAACTCGATCGGCACCTGCGGATCGCGGTACTCAGCTTTGTCGGCGACGGGAATCTCGCCGTTCCACCGTTTGGTATTTGCAGCCTCCGAGGCGAACCGATACGCACCGAGTGCAAAGTTGAATTCGCCCGGATTGCGCTTGTTCTGTAAGCCGCTGCCGGCGCCGAGATTGGTGTGCTTCGCGTAGTGATAAAGCGGCGCGTACATCACCAGCTTGTGCACGTTTTCGCTGTACAGGGACGTGTAATAGCCGGCCATCATCGCACCCCACGACCAGCCGATCAGCGTAACCTGCTTCACGCCGTGCTTTTTCTTGATGTAGTTCACCATCGCTTCGATGTCGCGCAAAGCCAGGTATGAGCGCGTCACCGGCTGGTTCTTGGCGGGCAGATCATCCATTGCCGGCTCACGGCTCGAATAGCCGTAGTTACGGTAATCGCCCATGAAGACGACGTAGCCGCGCTTCACCAGCCAGTCGGCCCACGAATAGTCCTTGTAGGAAAGGTCAAAATCGCAAGTCGACGGCGCGGTGGCGCCATGCAGAAAGAGGATGATGTTGTCATCGGTAAATCGGGTATTGCCGTCCTGCATCTTCTCACGAACGAAAAGCTTGATGCCGGGATCGATTCCGTCGATCGTCGTATCCGTCTTGACGATCTTCACGTCCTGGGCGGCGCTTGTGCCGGCGAGCGCCAGAACGATCGCGAACGCGCATCCGATAGACCATTTCATCGTGTTCCCCCTTTTGCTGGCTGCAGGAATTCGGTCTTTGAATTAATGACGCAACAATTTGCCCGCCAGTTTATTCCCAACCTCTCATGACGCGCCAGCCTCGTGCACTCCCCCTCCCGTCCGGCATCGTCGTGGTGTAGCGTCTACATCCACTCCGAATGGGTCACGCGCAAAAAAGGAAACGCCATGCCCCTGTATAAAGCTGTCGCCGTGCTCGCGTTTGTAACGATGCCTTTTGTCGCGTACGCCGCCGATTATCCGGCGCCGAAGCAAGGCGAATGGACCGCGCACAATTTCAAATTCCACACAGGCGAGGTTCTCCCCGAAGTGCATCTGCACTACACGACCGTCGGTGAGCCGACCGGCCAGCCGGTGCTTGTCCTGCACGGCAGCGGCGGGTCAGCCGCGCGCATGCTGACGCCGGGCTTTGCCGGCAAGCTGTTCGGTCCCGGTCAGCCGCTCGATGCGACGAAATATTACATCATCCTCACCGATGCCATCGGCCACGGACAAAGCGGCAAGCCGTCGGACGGACTCAAAGCCAAATTCCCGAACTATGACTACGACGACATGATTGAGGGACAGCATCTGTTGCTGACCGAAGGCCTCAAGATCAAGCATTTGCGACTCATCATCGGCAATTCCATGGGCGGAATGCAGACCTGGATGTGGGGCGAAAAATATCCCGATTACATGGATGCACTGGTGCCCATGGCGGCACAGCCGACCGCGATGGCGAGCCGCAACTGGATGCTGCGTCGGATGATGCTGGAAACGATCCGCCACGATCCCGGCTACAACAACGGCAACTACACCAAGCAGCCGAGCATCATGCCGATTGCGATTACGTTCTTCGGCATCGCAACCAGCGGCGGGACGCTCAACTACCAGAACATTGCGCCGACGAACGCCAAGGCCAACGCCTACGTGGACAAGCGCCTCGCACAGCCGGTCAAGGCCGATGCCAACGATTTCCTCTGGGCCTGGGGCTCGTCCGCCGACTACGACGCCTCTCCCGATCTCGAAAAGATCAAGGCGTCGGTGCTGGTCATCAATGCGGCCGACGATGAGCGCAACCCGCCGGAAACAGGCGTGCTCGATCGTGCCATGAAGCGCGTCAAGAACGGGCGCGTCTATCTGATCCCGGCGAGCACGGAAACGCGCGGACACGGTACGACAAGCAGCAATGCCGGACTTTATGCAAAGCAACTGGAGGACTTTCTGCAATCCGTACCGCAAAAAGGCATGTGATCGTATCGGCCCCGGCTACCCCGTTGCGGGCGTCCGGCGCGCAATCTTATGCTTGTCCCGGGCGACGCACGCGACTGAGTTGGGGGAGTAGTATGAAGACGTTGGTTGTCGTTGGTGTTGCGCTTTCCGCCTTATTGTTGTCGGCCCGCACGGAGGTGCGCGCGACCGCCCTTGCTCCGGCGGTCGAGGCCGGTTCGGCTGTAACGCTGGTGGCACAGGGTTGCGGACGTGGCTTTCATCGCGGGCGGTTTGGCAGATGCGTCCGCAACATGAGCCGCGCCTATCCTTGCTTCTGGCGGCGGGGACCGCTCGGCCGCTGGCACCTGATCTGCCGCTGAAGCTTCAGCTGTCTTCACTTCGAATAACGGCGGACATCGGCCGCCAACCGTGGTGGCCGATGCCTGGATACTTACCGCACCATTTCAAACGCAGCGCGTGCGGCAAAACAAAATACCATCACCAACCCTGCGGGAGGATTCATGACGAAATATACGACCATCAAATGTGTGCTGGCATTCGCCGCCACGGTAATCGCCATCGCGCCGCGTGTTGCGGCCGCTGACGAGTATCCGTCACGCGTCGTGCAGCTCATTGTGCCGTTCGCGGCCGGCGGCGGTGTCGACACCGTCGGCCGCATTGTGGCGGCGAAGCTCAGCGATGCGCTCGGCAAGCAGGTTATCATCGTCAACAAACCCGGCGCGGGCTCGGTGATCGGCACCCGCGACGCTTCGCATGCCAAGCCGGACGGCTACACGCTCCTGATGACGGTGACCGGCGCGAGCCTGCCACCCAACACCGGCTACAATCTCGAGAAAGACTTTACGCCGATCGGCCTCATCGCGTCGGTTCCGATTGTCATCATGTCTAATCCGTCGGTGCCGGTGAAAACCCTGTCCGACGTGGTGGCACTAGCCAAGAAAGAACCGGGTAAGGTAACCCTTGGCACCCCACCATCGCCCACCCTCAATTATTTCGGCGCGGAACAGTTCAAGGGCATGACCGGTACCGACATGCTGGTCGTCACCTACAAAGGTACCGGTCCGCTCACCAACGATTTGCTCGGCGGGCACGTGATGATCGCGTTCAATACGCTTCCGCCGGCAATCGGAAATATCAATGTCGGAAAGCTGCGCGCGCTTGCCGCGGCCGCGCCAAAACGTCTTGCCGCCATTCCGAATGTCCCGACAACCGCCGAAGCTGGCTTCAAGGATCTCAGCATCGTCCAGTATTACGGACTGGTCGCGCCCACAGGCACGCCACAACCGATCGTGCAACGGCTCAATAAGGAGCTGCGCAAGATTCTGTCGGACAAGACCGTCACCGATCGCATTGTCGCCGACGGCGGCGAGCCGATTGCCAGCACGCCCGAGGAATACGCCGCCAACATCAAGGAAAACGAGGGCCATTGGGCGGCCCTGATCAAGAAGCTTGGATTGGTGGTTCATTGATCGCGTAAGGATCCAATAGCACGCGGAACCAGTTCTTCCCGCTCGCCGTTTCCTTGGGCGCAGGTCAAGCGTCAACCGGACGAAGCGGCTTCGGACGAACGTGGTTTATTTTTCCGGTTTCTGGCCACGGCCAACGGAACGGCACGCGTGCGTCTCCACCGCTCTTGACCTCGACAGCCCGCGGCCGGCGCCAAGCCGCGCCGCGCCGCGGGCGCTCGGAACCAGCGATGAGGAACAAACGATGAGCGAGGCCAAGGTAACGACCGATCACACCACCATCAAAAAATGGGCGGAGCAACGCGGCGGCGTCCCGGCCGAGGTAGGCGGCACGGCCGGCAAGAACGATACCGGAATCCTGCGGCTCGATTTTGAGCCGAAGGACAGCGATCTCAACCGGATCAGCTGGGAGCAGTTTTTCGGAAAGTTCGATAAGAAAAAACTGGCCTTTATCTACCAGGATAAGACCGACGACGGCGCGATCAGCCGCTTCCACAAGTTCGTCGACCGCGCATCGACACACCACTGATTCGATCAGCGCCGCCGTTTTTTGCGCGAGCGCAGGCGGACGACGTTGGCGGATCTCGCACCGTCAGGCGTAGCGGCGCTCTTCCTGAGCGCCGCCTTAAGCGTCACCGGGCGGCCGTGCTTTTTCAGCAAGTCGGCGAAGGCTTCATCGGCCAGTTCCTGAAAGCTCATCATCCGGTCCTGGCCGAGCAGCTTCAGGACCGGCCATGTCTCTTCGTCGATCTCGACGCGCTTTCCCGGCATTCGTCACCTCGCGATCAAAAAACGGACTCAAGCATATCGGAGCGTAAGTCTCTCATCTGCAGATGCTCATCACAGATGCGCGGATCAAGTTCGCGCATGAGCTTGTGTTCCGGATTTCGCTGCGCCATCCGGCACTACGTCGCAAACAAAAACCGCCGGCTTTGTGCCGGCGGTTTCCGCATCCGAAAGCCTTGCGACTCAGATCGCCATCTTGAGCTCTTTGGAAGCGCGGAACGCGACCTTCTTGCTCGCCTTGATCTTGATCGCCTCGCCCGTCGCGGGATTGCGGCCCATGCGCGCGGCGCGCCGGCGCACTACCAGGATGCCGAGCCCGACGAGTTTCACGCGCTCACCCTTCTTGAGGTGCTTAGTAATCATGGCGACCAGATCGTTGAGCATTTCCTGCCCTTGTTTCTTGGTCAGCTGATGTTCCTCCGCCAGAGTATTGGCGAGATGCTTCAAGGTAATGGGTTTGGATTTGGCCGGCGAAGCGGCTTTAGCTGCCATCGGTCTTACTCCTGAGCGCAGAATGCGCTGCAGGGCAGCCGTATGAGATTCGCGATTCCGCGCCAATAGCCATGTGCGAAAAACGCAGCCTGCATCCCCTTAAAAGCGCACAGAAGCGGGCCAAAACCGCCGGCGCGCCACCATGGCAACCGTTGCCGCTGTCCCGGCCTTGGTCTATTCCTAGCAGTCAGGCGCCCGTAGCTCAGCTGGATAGAGCGTTGCCCTCCGAAGGCAAAGGTCAGAGGTTCGAATCCCCTCGGGCGCGCCA
>DASUKT010000384.1:0-7401 GCA_036278575.1 Pseudolabrys sp.
TGCCGAACGCGCGGCTTTTGCCGCCATTCACAGCGACAGCGAGGACGCCTGGGCGCATATCGCCCTCGGGCACGTCTACCTGATGGCGCGCCGCTTCGACGATTCACTCGCAGAATATGAAACGGCGCTGCGGCTCAATCCCAATTGCGCGCTGGCGCAGGCTTACTACGGCCTCTGCCTTTCCTATAACAGCCGCTGGCAGGAAGCCGATGAGGCCGCGCGACGTGCAATTCGCCTGAGCCCGCGCGATCCGTTGCGAGCGATCTACTGCGGCATTGTTTCTTACGCACGATTCGTCGGTCGCGATTACCCGGAGGCAATCAAGTTCGCGCGCGAATCTGTCCGCCAGCGGAGCGATTTCGTCGGCGGCCACCGTGTGTTGACGGCGGCAACCGCCATGGCCGAACAGATGGACGCCGCGAAGGCGGCCTTGCAGGATCTGAAACGCGCGCAGCCGAATATCTCGCTGGACTGGATTGCGACTAACATGCCGATCCGGCACGCCGCCGAACGCGACCACTACGTCGAAGCGTTTCGCAAGGCGGGCCTGCACTAGCGAAGTGGACGCCGGGCGCCCGCCTGTCGTAGCTTGCGCGGAAAGCTTCTTTTCCCTTTTTGGAGCAAGGCATGAGCGGCCCCGTTATCGCTGTGACCGACAGCGTTTTCCCGTCCCTCGACCCGGCGAAGGCGGCGCTGGCGCGCCTCAACCCGACATTCCGAATGTCGAAGAGCAGCGACGCCAACGACATTCTGGCGGTTGCGAAAGACGCCGATGCAATCCTTGTCACTTACGCCAAGTTGCCCGGCGACCTTTTGCGCCAACTCACGCGCTGCAAAGCGATCGGCCGCTTCGGGCTCGGCGTGGACAACATCGATCTGCCCGCAGCGAAGGAAAAAGGAATCGCGGTCAATTACGTGCCGGATTACTGCATCCGCGAGGTGAGCGATCACGCCATGGCGATGCTGCTGGCGCTCATTCGCAAAATTCCGTTGTCAAACAAATTGGTGCAAGGTGGCCGTTGGGAAATGCCCGCCGTCGTTCCGATCCGCCGCATCGAAGGCACAGTGTTGGGTCTCGTCGGCTTCGGCAACATTCCGCGGCTTGTCACTCCGAAAGCGCAAGCGTTTGGCATGAAGGTCATCGCCTACGATCCTTATGCAAAACCTGAGCTGTTCAACGCCGCTCATGTCGAACCCGTCGACTTTGACACGCTGCTCAAGACTGCCGACTACATCTCCGTGCACGCGCCGCTAATGCCAGCCACGCGCGGTTTGATGAATGCAGACGCCTTCGCCAAAATGAAAAAAGGCGCCTACCTCGTGAACACCGCGCGCGGGCCGCTGATCGATGAGCCGGCGCTTGTCGCCGCTCTCGATTCCGGTCAGGTCGGCGGCGCGGCGCTCGATGTTGTGACGACCGAGCCGCTGGCGAAGGATTCCCCGCTGCTCGGACGCGACAACGTCATCATTTCCCCGCACACTGCGTTTTATTCGATCGAAGCGCTTAACGAACTGCAAACCAAGTGCGCATCCGACGTCGCGCGGGTGTTGAGCGGCGAGAAAGCAATCTATCCAATCGGCGCATGATGCTCGACCGCCTCGATCTTGAACCTGTTTTCTTCGCGCCGTTTGTCTCCTCGATGATGCGCGTCGAGCCGGCATGGATCGACTATAATGGCCATCTCAACATGGCTTACTACAACGTGCTGTTCGACCGCGCCGTGGACGAAGCCTACGAGCTATTGGGCATTGGGCTCGATTACCTCAATACGCACAAGCATTCGACTTTCACCGCCGAAGTGCACGTTCGCTATCTGCGCGAGCTGCACGTCGAGGACCCGGTGCGGGTGACATTTCAGCTGCTCGATTATGACAGCAAACGCGTGCACTATTTCGAGCAGCTCTTTCATGCGACCGAAGGCTGGGTGTCGGCCACCTCCGAAAACATGACGTTACACGTGGATATGACAGAAAAAAAAGTGGCGCCGTTCGGCGAGCCGGCTCTGCGTGCGCTCGCGCGCATGAAAGCCGCGCATTCCCGTCTGCCCCGGCCGGAAGCCGCCGGCCGCCGCATCGCGATGCCGAGCAAAGACTGATTGCGCGGTTTAAAGCCGCCGCCGCATCGTTCCGAAGACGATGGAGATCAGCAACAGGACCAAAGCAATGAAGAAAATGATCTTCGCGATTGCGAAGGATGTCCCCGCGATGCCGCCAAAGCCCAGAATGGCGGCTATCAGCCCGATAATGAGAAACGTGACCACCCAGCCAAGCATGGTTCGCTCCTGCGCTGCCCTACCAATGCTGGCGGTCAATGCCGCCGGTTCGGGATGGTTCCGCCGTCATTCATCCGGCGCGGAACTATCGAAGTTTTGCCCTGTTAGCTTGCCGGCATGAATCGTGGCAGGCCGCCAGGCGGCCGGGAGGCGCGCATGAGTGAGACGGCGATTGTGGGCGAAAACGTCGAGGTGATTCAGGCAAAAGGGGCCCGCTCTGCTTTCACCTGGGGCGTGGTTATCGCAGGCGCGCTTGCAGCCTGGGCGGTTTCTTTCATTATGATTTCACTCGGCACCGGCGTCGGGCTTGCAATTTCGAGCCCCTATTCCGGGCCAAGTACGACAACGATGACGATCGCGGGTGCGGTCTGGCTCGTGTTCTCCCAAACCGTCGCCTACGCGGTCGGCGGCTATCTCGCCGCACGGCTGCGCATCCGCGACCACATTCCGGGACCGGAAACGCAATTCCGCGATGCAGCGCATGGCTTCATGGCGTGGGTCATCGGCGTCGGCATTCTCACGGTCGTGCTGGTGTTCACGGGCGTTCTGTCGGCGCATACCGGTGTCAACGGTCAGCCGGCCATGACGGACGAAGCGCGCAAAGCCCTTGCGTATTTCTCTTTCTGGTCGTTCATCGCGCTGCTATTCGGAGCGGTCGCCGCGACATTGGCAGGCTTGCTTGGCGGCGAACTGCGGGACGAGGTCTAAGCTTCAGACGCCGGTGCAGGGCGAGGCCCATCGGCACACACGACCCTTCCCGCTGCTATTTCACGCGGGAGCGACGGCTTTTGGCCATTGTTTGCGGCCAAAGTAGGGGGTGGCGGGCACGAGTTCCACTGCCTAGGTAGTGCGTCGCGGCAAATGCCCGTCGCTGGGCGGCGGTTATTTGGCCGCGCCCGATTGTTTCGGCTGGCCTGCGGGGGAGCGACCGGCCCAGACGTAAAGGAAAAACAATGCTGAAACGCATGGTGATCATGCTGCTGGTCACCGGCCTGGTGCTTGGCGGTGTCTTCGGGTTCCAGGCATTCAAGTCCGTGATGATACGCAAGTATCTCGCCAAACTATCGAATCCGCCGCAGACCGTTTCAACCATGGTTGCCCAAACGCAGGAATGGCAATCAAAGCTGGAGGCGGTCGGCACCGTGCGCGCCGTCAACGGAGCAAACCTCAGCGCGCAAATCGCCGGCATCGTCTCGGAAATCCATTTCACGTCGGGCGCCGACGTCAAAAAGGGTGACCTATTGCTGCAATTGATGAACGAGGACGATATCGCGCGGCTGAACGCTCTCAAGGCGACGGCGAGCCTCGCCCGTATCAACGTTCAGCGCGATCGCATCCTGGTTAAGAGCAGCTCGGTAAGCCAGCAACAGCTCGATACCGACGAAGGAAATTTGAAGAACGCCGAAGCTCTGGTCGCGCAGCAGCAGGCAACCGTCGATTACAAGGCCATCCGGGCACCGTTTTCCGGGCGGCTTGGCATTCGTCAGGTCGATGTCGGCCAGTATCTCGCTGCCGGGACGCCGATCGTGACGCTGCAACAACTCGACCCGATCTATATCGACTTCTACTTGCCGCAACGCGCCCTGTCCGAAATTAAAATCGGGCAAAAGGTAATGGCTAAAGTCGATACCGTTCCCGACCACACGTTCGTCGGCAAAATCCAGGCCATCAATTCGCAAGTCGATCCTGCGACCCGCAATGTCCAGATTCGCGCCGAACTTTCGAACAAGGACGATGTCCTCCTTCCGGGCATGTACGCCACCGTCGACATCGATACCGGCACACCGCAGCGGTTCGTCACGCTGCCACAAACCGCGATTGCCTATAATTCCTACGGCAACATCGTTTACCTGATCGACAACAAGGGAAAGGACGCGGACGGCAAGCCGCAGCTCGTCGCACGGCAGACGTTCGTTACGACGGGCGATACGCGCGGGGATCAGGTTGCCGTGCTGAACGGCGTCAAGGAAGGCGATACGATCGTCACCTCGGGTCAGGTCAAGCTGCATAACGGTTCGCCGGTGGTCGTGAACAACGAGGTTCAGCCGCCCAACAATCCGAACCCGAAATTGGCCAATGAATAGCGGGCGTTCGCTATCCGCTCAAAGCAGCGGCGATGTGCGAATATCGATGAGCCGTTTTGAAGCGCAACGGGCGCAACAGACATGAATTTCACCGACATTTTTATCAAGCGTCCCGTTCTGGCGAGCGTCGTCAGCTTGATGATCCTCGTTCTCGGGCTGCGTGCGGTCGGCTCGCTGCCGATCCTGCAGTATCCGCGCACCGAGAACACGGTCGTTACGGTCACGACGACCTACTACGGCGCCGATCCTGCGGTGATCGCCGGCTTTATTGCGACGCCGCTGGAAAATGCCATCGCGCAGGCGAACGGCATCGACTACATGAGCTCGACGAGCCAGAACAGCGTCAACACCATCACCGTCTATCTGCGGCTCAACTACGACGCCGACAAGGCGCTGACCGAAATCAACTCCAAGATTCAATCGGTTCTCAATCAGCTTCCGTCCGGTACCCAGCAGCCCGTGCTGACGGTGAAAGTCGGGCAGACGGTCGACGCCATGTATATGGGCTTCGACAGCGATGTACTGCCCCGCAACAAGATCACCGACTATCTCACCCGCGTGGTGCAACCGAAGTTGCAGGCGGTCGCCGGTGTGCAGACGGCGGAAATCCTGGGCGGGCAGAACTTCGCGCTGCGCGCCTGGCTCGATCCCGAGAAGCTTGCCGCCTACGGCCTGACCGCATCCGATGTGGCGCGCGCGCTGCAGGTCAACGACTTCATTTCAGGCCTCGGCACCACCAAAGGGCAGATGGTCCAGGTCAACCTAGCCGCCTCGACCAGCCTGCACAGCGCCGACGAATTCGCCAATCTTGTGCTGAAGCAATCCAAGGGCGCCATCGTGCGGCTGAAGGATGTCGCCAATGTCACGCTCGGCGCCGATGACTACGACACCCAGGTCGCCTTCGACGGCAAGCAAGCGGTCTATATCGGCATACAGGTTGCGCCCGGCGCGAACCTCCTGAGCGTCATCAAAAACGTACGAAACGAATTCCCGAGCATTCAGGCGCAGTTGCCGCAAGGCTTGCACGGGACCATCATCTACGACTCGACTGAGTTCGTGAACAGCGCGATTCGCGAAGTGGTGTGGACGCTGGGCGAAGCGCTCATCATCGTGACGCTGGTGATTTTCCTCTTTCTCGGCTCGTTCCGTTCTGTCTTGATCCCGACGATCGCCATTCCGCTGTCGCTCATCGGCACGTTCACGATGATGCTGGCATTCGGCTTCTCGATCAATCTTCTCACACTTCTGGCGCTGGTGCTGGCGATCGGGTTGGTTGTCGATGACGCCATCATCGTTGTGGAGAACGTCAACCGGCACCTCGCCCAGGGCATGCGGCTGATACCGGCGTCCATGATCGCTGCGCGCGAGCTTGGCAGCCCGATTATTGCGATGACCGTGGTGCTGGTCGCGGTCTACGTCCCAATCGGCTTCCAGGGCGGCCTGACCGGCGCGCTTTTCACGGAATTCGCTTTCACGCTGGTCGGCGCGGTCACCGTATCCGCCATCATTGCCTTGACGCTTTCGCCGATGATGTGCTCGCGCGTACTCAGGCCGCGTGACCCGGAAAATCCCGGGTTGCAGGATCGCTTCACGGACTTGATCGATCGCGTGTTTGACGGCGTCCGCACCCGATACGAACGGTGGCTGCACGGAAGCCTCGGCTATTTGCCGGTGACCGGGGTTTTTGCCGCGATCGTGCTCGGCAGCATTTATTTCCTCTATAGCGGCGCCAAAAGCGAGCTCGCACCGCAAGAGGACCAGGGCATCATCATTGCCTCTTCGACACTGCCGGCGAACGCGACGTTGCAGCAGAAGCTCGTCTACGCGAAACAGGTCTATCAGATCTTCGCCAAGCATCCGGAAACGGCGCACGTCTTCCAGATCGACACACCCGGAATGTCGCTTGCCGGCATGGTGTTCAAGCCCTGGGACGAGCGCACCAAGACCACGAACGAATTGCAGCCGGTGATCCAGAACGAGCTCAATACCATTGCCGGCGCGCGAGTCGCGGCGTTCCAGCTCCCGCCCCTGCCCGGAAGCCAGGGACTTCCGGTGCAGTTTGTGCTGCAGACCACCGATTCGTTCGACAGGCTGAACAATGTCGCACAGAGCTTCCTGCAGGAAGCGGTCAAAAGCGGCATGTTCATTTTTCTGGATAGCGATCTGAAGATCGATAGTCCGCAGTCGATCGTCCAGATCGACCGCAACAAGGCTGCGCAACTTGGTCTGAGCATGAGCGATGTCGGCGCCGCGCTAACCAGCATGTTAGGCGGCGGCTATGTCAATTATTTCAGCCTCGATCAACGTTCCTACAAGGTGATTCCGCAGGTTCAGCACGCCAGCCGTGCGAATGTTCAGCAGTTGCTCAATTATTATGTTGCCAACGTCAATGGCGTTCCGATCCCGTTGTCGACGATTGCGACCGTCAAGACGGAAACGATCCCGCAGTCGATCAACCATTTTCAGCAGCTTAACAGCGCGACCATCCAGGGCGTTGCAGCGCCCGGCGTCGCGCAAGCCGATGCGCTCAAGTTTCTGCAAAATCTGGCGGCACGCACGCTGCCGCAGGGCTATTCGGTCGATTACGGTGGGTTGTCGCGGCAATTCGTGCAGGAGTCGAGCGGCTTTGTCGTCACATTCGGCTTCGCGCTCATCATCATCTTTCTGGCGCTTGCCGCGCTCTTTGAGAGCTTCCGCGATCCGCTCATCATTCTTGTATCGGTGCCGATGTCGATTGCCGGCGCCCTCATCTTCATTAACATCGGGCTGGGCGGTGCAAGCTTGAACATCTACACAGAGGTGGGGCTTGTGACGCTGATGGGCCTCATCAGCAAGCACGGCATCCTGATCGTGGAATTCGCCAACGACCTGCAACGGCAGGGCAAATCGAAACGCGAGGCAATCGAGCAAGCGTGCGGCATCCGCCTGCGGCCCATCCTGATGACCACGGCGGCGATGGTGCTCGGTGTCGTCCCGCTCATCATTGCGACCGGCGCCGGCGCGGTGTCGCGCTACAACATGGGCCTGGTGATCGCCAGCGGGCT
>DASUKT010000385.1:0-5986 GCA_036278575.1 Pseudolabrys sp.
CGGGCACTACGGCATTGCGACACCGCTCACGCTTTATCACGAGCACAATGCGGCAGCTGCACGGCCAAAGCTTCTGGCGCGGCTTGCGCAGGGCGAAGCCGTCGCGCTCGTGTCCGATGCGGGCACGCCGCTGATTTCCGACCCGGGTTACAAGCTGGTGCGCGCGGCAAGCCAGGCGGGTCACACGGTCAATGCGCTGCCCGGCGCATCTTCCGTCCTCGTTGCACTCGGCGTTGCCGGCCTGCCGACCGACCGTTTCTTTTTCGAAGGCTTCCTGCCGCCGAAAGCGGCCGCACGGCAAAAGCGAATTACGGAATTGGCGCGCATTCCGGCAACGCTCGTTCTTTTCGAAAGTGGTCCGCGCATTGCCAATTCCCTTGGCGATCTCGCCGCGCAGTTCGGGCCGCGCGAAGCCGCGATCTGCCGCGAGTTGACGAAGCTGCATGAAGAGGTGCGCCGCGGCCCGCTCGATCGGCTCGCGCGCGATTACGCTTCGGGCGCAGAGACGCGCGGCGAATTTGTGGTGGTGATCGCGCCGCCGGACACTGATGCGGAAGCTCAAGACAGCATCGACGATATCTTGCGCAAAGCGCTCGAGCGCATATCGGTGAAGGATGCCGTTGCGGAGGTTGCAATGGCGACCGGGCGTCCGCGCCGGGAAATTTACCAACGCGCGCTTGCGCTCAGCAGAGAAAACGACGATGCCGCGGCAGACCGGTCGTGATGCAAAGGTGAAGCCGCCGCCGCGGCCGGAGAGATTGGCCGCCTTCCGCACCGGAATTTCGGCGGAAACGCGCGCCGCGGCGTTCCTGCTGGCGAAGGGGTATCGGATTCTCGCGCGGCGCTGGAAAAGCCCGGCCGGTGAAATCGATCTCGTCGCACGGCGGCGGCAACTGTTGATCTTTGTCGAAGTGAAAGCGCGCGCGAAACTGGATGACGCGGCGGAATCGATTACGCCTCGTCAGCGCGGCCGCATCGCGGCAGCCGCCGAAATCTGGCTCGCGCGGCATCCGGACGAAACGGTTCTGGATATCCGCTTCGACGCAATGCTAGTCGCACCGGGAAAATTGCCGCGCCACATTCCCGCGGCATTCGAGACGTGAGCGCGTAAACCGCAGACTACGCGCTCAGCCGCTCAAAGAACTGGTCGACTTGCGAGCGAAGGCGGCCGGCGATGCCGCCGAGATCGTCCGCCACGGTCTTTACCGCGCCGGCGCTCGCGCGCGTATCGTCCGTCGCCGTGCCGACGAGGGTCACTTCGTCGGCGGTTTCGACCGTGCGTTGCGCGGCAATTTCGACGCTGCGCGCGATTTCCTGCGTCGCCGCGCCCTGTTCGGTGACGGCAGCCGCAATGGCGCCGCTGATATCGCCGATTTCGCGGATCGTTCGCTCGATCGCCTCGATCGCTTCAATCGAGCGCTGGGTCGCACGCTGCATGCCGGCGATTTGCGCACCGATCTCCTCGGTGGCGCGGCCCGTTTGCCCGGCGAGCGCCTTCACCTCGCCGGCGACCACGGCAAAACCTCGCCCCGCCTCGCCGGCGCGCGCGGCTTCAATGGTCGCGTTGAGAGCGAGCAAGTTCGTTTGCTCCGCAATGTCGGTAATGAGCTTGACCACATCGCCGATGCGCGCGGCCGCCTCGCCCAATTCCTTGACCGCGATATTGGTCCGCTCAGCCTCGCTCACCGCCTTGTTGGCAATCGCATTCGATTGCGCGACCTGCCGGTCGATCTCGTTCACGGAAGCTGACAATTCGTCGGCCGCTGAGGCTATGTCGCGCACGTTGGAAGAGGCCTCAGTCGAGGCGGAAGCCGCGCGTCCCGTCTTGCTGGCAGCGTCATCGGCGGCGCCTGCAAGCTTGCCTGACGCGTTGACCATCTCATCGGACATGCGCCCGAGTTCGGCAAGCGTTGCCTCGATCTCGGCGGAGAACCGCGCGATCTCCGATGACATGGCCTCCTGCCGCGCCGCGCGCGCCTGCGCATCTTCGCATACCGTGCGGTTGAGCTCCTCGTTGTGCGACATCGCGCGCTGGAATACCGAAATCGAGCGCGCAAGCGCGCCGACCTCGTCGCTGCGGTTGCTGAAGGGAACGGCGGTGTCCGCCTGCCCGGCGGCGACAGCCTCGGTGACTTGCGTGATTGTCCGCAGCGGCTTGGCAATGTTGCGGGATATCATCAGCATGCCAAAGGCGGCGAGAACGACAGCGAAAACGGCCAGTACGCTCGTTAAAAGCGCCGTGCTACTGATGCTTCCGCCGATGGACGTATACATTCGGCTGGCGTGACGGGAATAATTCATCGCCAGCTTTTCGAGGTCTTTGTTGAGCTCGCTGCGGATATCCTCGAGATTGTTTTTGGCGGCCCAGGCCCGCGCCGCCTCAGGTCCCTTGCCGCGCGCCACGTCGATGAGATCGGCGGGATAGTTCAGGAACGAGTCGATACGGACGGCGAAATTGCTGAAGTCTGCCGCATCGGCGGCCGACACCGAACCCTGCCAATCGGCGACGACGGATCTGATCCTGCTGGTTACTTTGTCGAGCTCGCCCGCATATTTTGCAGCAGTTTCTTTATCGGGGGCGAGAAAAATGGCGCGCGATTTCGCGACAACGGCGTAAATCAGTCCGTTGACGCGCTCGACGTTCCAGCTTCCGGCATTCGCGGATTGGAATTCATCGGTCAGTGCAGCGTGCCGATGGGCGCTCGTGGCGGCAACGACCGACAGCGCCACTGTCGTGGTGGCCATCAAGGCGAAGATGGCATACAGCTTGGCGGCGATCGAAAGCTTCGGCAAAGTCACGAATTGTCCCACCCTGAAAATTGGTCCCCTTTGCAGGCCATACTGGCGGTAAAATGTTAAAGACCTGTTTTCCCTACATTTTCGCAGTGGAAAGCCGCCGATGAGCCTGAATGTCGCTGTGCAAATGGACCCCATCGAGCGGATCAACGTCCGGGGGGACTCCACCCTTGCCCTGCTGCTTGAGGCTCAGAGCCGCAATCACAAGCTCAGCTACTACACGCCCGATCGGCTGGCGCAGCGCGACGGACGAGTTTTCGCCGCGGTTCAAAGCCTCCAGGTGCGCGACCAGGTCGGCGACCATTTCCGGCTGGGTGAGCCGCGCCGGACAGAGCTCACCGCTTTCGATGTGATCCTGCTGCGGCAGGACCCCCCCTTCGACCTGGCTTACATCACCACCACGCATATGCTCGAGCGCGTTCACCCCAGGACATTGGTCGTGAACGATCCCGCCGCGGTGCGTAACGCGCCCGAGAAGGTGCTGGTGACGGAATTTCCCGATCTGATGCCGCCGACGCTGATCACGCGCGACCTCGCCGAGATCAAGGCCTTCCGCGTCGAGCACAAGGACATCGTGATGAAGCCGCTCTATGGCTACGGCGGCGGCGCGGTGTTTCGCGTCCGCGAGGACGACCTCAATTTCGGTTCGCTTTACGACATGTTCGCGACGACGTTTCGCGAGCCGTGGGTCATCCAGAAATTTCTCCCCGCCGTGCGCGACGGCGACAAACGCATCATCCTGGTCGATGGCGAATATGCCGGTGCAGTTAATCGCGTGCCGGCGGCGGACGACCTTCGCTCCAACATGGTGCGCGGCGGCGCACCCAAAGCAACCGAACTCACCAGGCGCGAGGCCGAAATCTGCAAGCGCATCGGGGCGACCTTCCGTGAGCGCGGCCTGCTGTTCGTCGGCATCGATGTGATCGGCGATTACCTGACCGAGATCAACGTCACCTCGCCCACCGGCCTGCGCTCGATCAAAAGCCTTGGCGGCCCGGATGGCGCCGCATTGATCTGGGACAAGATCGAGGCGAAGCGCGCGAAGGCGTGAACGCAATGGGTCCGCTCAAGCTCACGATCGCCACCACCGACTACGACCATTTCCGCGATTTCCGGCTCGGCGCCGTGCAGGCGGAAGGCATCGAGGCGACCTGGCTCACGCTCGGCCACCACGAGATTTTCTCGCGCTTCACCTTCAATCGCGAGTGGGACGTGTCCGAATTGTCCTTCGCCAAATTCATGGCGCAGGTCACGCGCCCCGACGCCGACATTATCGGTTTGCCGGTGTACGCGTCGCGCCTGTTCCGCTTTGCATCCTTCTATGTGAACCGCAACAAAGGAATAAAGAGCGCCGGGGATTTGAAGGGCAAGCGCATCGGCGTGCCGGAATGGGCGCACACTGCCGCGGTCTATATGCGCGGATGGCTCATGCATGAAGGCGGCGTCGCGCTTTCCGACATTGAATGGGTGCAGGCCGGCACCAACGAAGCTGGCCGCATTGAGAAGGTTGAATTGAATTTGCCGAAAGGCGTGCGTCTTACATCCGCGCCGGACAAAACCTTGAGCGGAATGATCGCCTCCGGTGAGCTCGATTGCGTCGTCATCGCGCGCCCGCCCAATTCATTCCGTGAGAAACATCCCGATGTGGTGCGGCTTTTCCCCGATTATGAGGAGATCGAGCGCCGCTATTACGAGGCAACGCGCGTCTATCCGATCATGCATGTGATCGCGATGCGCAAGGCGATTCTCGACGAAAATCCCTGGGCCGCGCGCAATCTTTACAACGCCTTTGCCGAGTCGAAACGCCGAAGCCTCGAACGCATCCTCGATCCCGCCGTCTCGCGCTATCCAGTGCCCTGGCTGACGAACTATGCAGTCCGCATGCGCGATGAATTCGGCGGCGAGCTCTTTCCCTACGGCATCGAAGCCAACCGGCCGACGCTCGAACTGTTTCTGCAATACGCGTACGAACAGGGCATCGCGCGCAGACACGCCAAGCCGGAAGACATTTTCCCGCCCGGCATCATGGCGTCAGTGAAAAACTAGCAGCTTGTCTTCACCGGGCTTGACCCGGTGATCCATCTTCGAAAACGATGATTGCCGGCTCCGTCCGGCGATGACATCGGTTATTTTGTTGTCCGCTTCTCCGCCTCGGCACGCACGCTGCCGTCGGTGATCTTGGCCAAGTCTATTTCTTTCTTCAGATTTCCCGCTTTCAGCAATTCACCTTCCATCCATTTCAACTTGTCGAGCGGCAACGCAATGTCGGGGTCGACGGCGTGGCGCTTCAGCGTGTCGTCATAGGCATAGGCCGGGCGCGGGTCGTCAGGCTTGTCGTGAATGGCCGCCTTGGTAACCTTGATGGTCTCATCGCGATGCGTGACTGCAAAACGCAACGCGTCCATTTGCGCAGCGACGAAATTGATCGTGTCTTCGCGCCGGCTCGCCAGCGTCTTGCCGGTGACAGTCAGGCACAGCCGAACGTAGTTCGGAATGGCGTCATGGCTGGTCAGCAGCATCCGCACGTCCTTGGGCGCGACCGCCATGAACTCGGCCGCAACCACGCCGGCGTCGGCAACGCCGGCGACGACCGCTTTGAAGCGATCGAGATCGCCGCCGAGATTGGCGAAGTGCACCTCCGACGCCGGCACATGATATTTTTCAAGCACGGCGCGGATCATCAAATTCGGCAACGAGCCGGGCGCGGCCACGGCAACCGTTTTTCCTTTCAGGTCGGCCACACTTTTGATGTTCGAGCGCACCATCAGGCCGTGCGGCACGCCCGGCCAGT
The DNA here is from genome assembly GCA_036278575.1 of Pseudolabrys sp. Taxonomy (GTDB): domain Bacteria; phylum Pseudomonadota; class Alphaproteobacteria; order Rhizobiales; family Xanthobacteraceae; genus Pseudolabrys. The sequence goes on from DASUKT010000385.1 coordinate 5,588, forward strand.
CGCAGCCAAGAATTTTCAGATCGGCGCCATGCGAGCCGGCAAGGATCGCGGCGCCCGGGCTCGACTCGATGCTGTCGAGTTCGCCCGCGAGCAGCGCCTTGTGCGCGGTCGCGCCGTTTTTCAGCGGCACGATCTGAATTTTCAGGCCGTGTTTGGCGGCGAAGTCGCGCTGGCCGATCATGAGCATAAAGCCGGCGTCACCTTTTGGCTCGATGACGCCATGCCGCCAGGGCTTCAGCTCCTGGCTGGACGCTGCGGTAGCTCCCCCGGCGGCGATCGCCGCCATCAGAGCCAAAACCCTCCACTTCTTCTGCATCTGCTTCTCCCGGTGGCTTTTTTGCTGATGATTTAGGGTTTTCTCCGCCAGGGCAATGCGACAGGGCCGCCCGAATCTTTTTC
>DASUKT010000386.1:0-3650 GCA_036278575.1 Pseudolabrys sp.
CGTGCGATGTGGATGAACACGGCGCTGCCGCGGCCGGCGATGCGCGGCCGCGTGTTGTGGTCGATCTCGATGATGAAATCATAGAGAGCATCTGCCCGCGCAAGCCGATCGGCGTTACTGCCGGGGGCAATCTTGATCGGCTGATTGTAATGGCGGGCGGCCGGATTCTCGCACCAGCCGTCGTCAAGCTGGATTCTCCTTACCGGCAGCGATGTACGCGGACGCGGATGCCGCTCGGCGCGCCACCACAACCGTTTGAGCCGGAATATGCCGCGGGGGGTCGCGCCGTCGCCCTCGCGCTTGTTGGCCTTGATGCCGCCACGCCCGAGCGCAACCGGTATCATATGGGGGCCGGCAAGCAGCCAGCCGCGTGCGGTGTGCGAAGCCTGACGCCGTACGGCGAGGCGGCCGAGCGATTTCTTCCGCATCTCCGCAAGTCCTTCTGAGCGCGCCTGTTTCTTGCCAAAAAAAGCAGTTCCCGGTTGCCCTTTTAGCGTCTAATGCTCTATCCGACGACTGCTTGGGGGTTTAGGGCGTTATCGTTATATCGCCCAGAGAGGGCTCTTTCGATGCCCAACAAACGTACGATCCTGATTGTCGATGACGACAATGAACTGCGCGACGCGCTGGTCGAACAGCTTGCGCTGCACGAGGAATTCGAGGCCGTCTCGGTCGAGAGCGGCGCCAAGGGCGTGCAGATCGCCAAAAACGGCACCGTCGATCTTGTCATCATGGATGTCGGTCTGCCGGACGTCGACGGACGCGAAGCGGTTCGCATCTTGCGCAAGAACGGCTTCAAGGCACCGATCATCATGCTCACGGGGCATGACACGGATTCCGATACCATCCTGGGACTGGAATCCGGCGCCAACGACTATGTAACCAAGCCATTCCGCTTTGCCGTACTGCTCGCGCGCATCCGCGCGCAGCTTCGTCAGCATGAAGCGAGCGAGGATGCGGTCTTCACCATCGGGCCTTACACGTTCCGGCCGAGCTCGAAGCTGTTGCTCAGTCCGAAAGGCGGCAAGGTGCGTCTGACGGAAAAAGAAACGGCGATCCTGCGTTATCTCTATCGCGCCGGACAAAAGCCGGTTTCGCGCGAGACGCTGTTGCAGGAAGTCTGGGGCTATAATTCCGGCGTCACCACGCACACGCTCGAAACGCACATTTATCGCCTGCGGCAGAAGGTGGAAAAAGATGCGGCTTTGCCGGCAATCCTGGTGACGGAAGCCGGCGGCTATAAGCTGGTGCCGTGAAGAAGCTTTCGCCCGTTCATTCCCGCGCAAGCGGGAATCCAGAGGTGATCGCGCCGGTTACAATTGTCTTCACTGGGTCCCCGCTTTCGCGGGGACGAGCGGATTGAGATGCCCCTCGAAGACGATATCGCCTTGTTCGAGCGCGTGCCGACTCTGGCATTGCTAGGCAAGCAGGCGCTGCGCATTCTCGCAATCGGCGCGGAGACGCGCGAGTTGCAGACCGGCGCGGTCCTTTTCTATGCCGGCGATGTTGCCGAATCCGGCTACGTCGTCGTCGATGGCTCGCTGCATCTCGAACCGGGCGCCCCCCTCGAAGGCGCCGAAACGGTTGCCGGGCCGGGAGCGCTGATCGGCGAGCAAGCCTTGATTGCCGATGCCGTGCGGCCGGCGACCGCCACCGCGCTCGAGCCAACCGCGGTCATCCGCATTTCGCGCACGCTTTTTCTTCGGATGCTCGAAGGTTATCCGGCCGCGGCCCGCAAGCTTCGCGAGTCGGTGGCCAATCGCACGGAACAACTGGCCCACGAGCTTGGCGGCGTCCTGACCGCAATGGGCGGCACGAAGGACCACTGAATCCGTTGCGTCAGCCCTCAATCGTTGCCGTTACGGGCACATGGTCGGAGGGCCGCGTCGCGCCGCGGTAGTTCTTCGCAATCGCGATCGCCGAAACGCGGCCGGCGATTGCATCCGACGTCCAGATGTGATCGAGGCGGCGGCCGCGGTCGGCCTCGCGCCAATTGTCCTGCGCGCGGTAGCTCCACCAGGTATAAAGCTTCGCCGGCTCAGGCGTGTGCACGCGCATGCTGTCGACCCACCCGCCAATGTTGCGTGCCGCGTCGAGCTTTTCGCATTCAATCGGCGTGTGCGAAACCACCTTGATCATCTGCTTGTGGCTCCACACGTCGTGCTCGAGCGGCGCCACATTGAGATCGCCGACGAGGATTGCCCGCTCGCCGCGCGCGGGGCGCAAGTCCTCGCAGCCGCGCATCTCGTCGAGAAACGAAAGCTTGTGGCCGAATTTCGGATTGATCTCCAGATCCGGCTCGTCACCGCCTGCCGGCACATAGAAGTTGTGCAGCCTGATCGGGTCGCGAAGTCCGGCGCGCTCGCCGAGCACGACGGACATATGGCGGCAGTCGGTCTTGCCGCAGAAATTGCGAAAACTCGTCGCTTCGAAAGGATGGCGCGAAATGATTGCGACGCCGTGATAACCCTTTTGGCCGTTCAGCGCGATATGCTCGTAGCCGAGCCGCCTGAAGCGCTTGAGCGGAAAGGCATCGTCGGGACATTTCGTTTCCTGCAAGCACAGCACGTCCGGTCGCGCCGCCTTGATGAATTTGGCGACGAGATCGATGCGTAAGCGAACGGAATTGATGTTCCAGGTGGTGACTTTGAGGAGCATGGAAAGTTGGAGCTTATCTAAGGCTGCTATAGCGAATTTCATCGGGCGGACAAGCGTGATTTAATGCGCCTGACTGCCACTCGCCGTAAGCAGCTTGATGCAGGAGCCGTCGTGCAAAAGTCCGGGCGCCCAAAGATCGTGATCGTCGGTGGCGGCTTTGGCGGCCTGAGCGCCGCGCAGGCGCTGGCCCACGCGAACGCCGATATCACGTTGATCGACCGCGAAAACCACCACTGCTTTCAGCCACTGCTTTATCAGGTGGCGACGGCGGCGCTTTCACCCGCCGATATCGCATGGCCGATCCGCGAGATTTTGCGCGGACAATCGAACGTGTCGGTGCTGCTCGGCGAGGTGCGCAGCATCGACGTGAACGCGCGGACCGTGCATGCCGACTCGGTCGCTTTACCGTACGATTTTCTCATCCTGGCGACGGGCGTCTCGCATTCCTATTTTGGTCACGACGAATGGAGCCGGTTTGCCCCCGGCCTCAAGCGCATCGAAGATGCCCGCACCATCCGCCGCCGCATTCTGCTCGCCTTCGAGAAAGCGGAGCTTGCTGAGGACAAAGCGGAGCGGGCGCGGCTTCTCACGTTCGTTATTGTCGGCGGCGGCCCGACCGGTGTTGAAATGGCCGGCGCCATTGCCGAAATCGCACGGCAAACGCTGGCCAAAGATTTTCGCCACATCGATCCGCGCGAGGCGCGCATCATCGTGGTCGAAGCGGGCCCGCGCGTGCTCGCATCTTTCCCTGCCGATATTTCCGATTATGCGCAGCATGCGCTCGAGCATATGGGTGTCGAATTTCGGCTCTCGGTGGCGGTGACGGAATGCGACGCGAGAGGCGTGGTCGCCGGCAGGGAGCGCATCGATGCGGCGACAGTGATTTGGGCGGCCGGCGTTGCGGCCTCGCCGGCGGCTACCTGGATCGGGGCGGAAACCGGCGCGGCCGGACGCACCAAGGTCGCGCCCGATTTATCGGTGCCGGGGCACCC
>DASUKT010000387.1:0-3155 GCA_036278575.1 Pseudolabrys sp.
CCCCGGAATGATGGTGTGGACGGCCCCTGGCGGCATCGATGTGCCAAGCTTGGTGCATCGGTGATTCGAACCAGGCTGAAGGAGCCGTCCACGATGAACCCTATCATGATTGGTCTCGATCTGGCGAAGAACGTGTTTCAGGTTTACGGCACGGATGCGGAAGGCAACGTGTTTTGCCGCCGGCTGCGGCGGGGGCAGATGGAGCAATATTTTGCGGCGTTGCCAGCTACCGCCGTGGTGGGGATGGAGGCCTGCGCCGGCGCGCATTACTGGGCACGCCTGCTGCAGCGGTTGGGGCATGAAGTGCGCATGATGTCGCCGGCCTATGTGAAGCCCTATGTCAAACGCAACAAGACGGACGGACGGGACGCGGAGGCGATCTGGGAGGCGATGCAGCGGTCGACGATGCGGTTTGTCACGATCAGGGACGAAGAGAGCCAGGCGGTCGGGGTGATGCATCGCACGCGCGAGCTTCTGGTCCGCCAGCGCACGATGGTGGCCAACGCGCTACGCGCAGCCTTTGCCGAGTTCGGCATCGTGGCGCCGCAGGGGATCGAGGGCCTGCGCCAGCTGATAGGATCGCTTGCTGATAGCGACGGGCCGCTTCCGAGCGTTGCGCGTGAGGCGCTGCTGGTATTGGGTCGCCAATGGAAGGAGCTCGACGGCGACCTCCGAGCTCTGCAAGCGCGCATCGAATGCGCGGCGAGGCAGGATGAGAAGGCGCGGCGGCTGATGGACATTCCTTGCGTGGGTCCGATCGTGGCCGGCGCCGTGTTGGCCAAGGTGGCCGACCCGCATGCCTTCCGCACGGCGCGCGGCTTTTCGGCCTGGCTCGGTTTCAATCCGCGCCAATACGGCACCGGCGGCAAGCAGCGGTCGGGCCGCATCTCCAAGCAGGGCGACCGGAGCATTCGCACCCTCTTAATCACTGGCGCGAGCGCCTATTTGCGCCAAGCCAAGCGGCGCGGGGTGAAGGATCCCTGGCTGGCGGGGCTGCTGGCGCGTCGCCCCTACAAGGTCGTCATGGTGGCGCTCGCCGCCAAGACGGCGCGCATCATCTGGGCCCTGCTGGTGAAGGGCGAACAGTATCGCGCACCCGTGCTCGCCGCCTGAATAAGCGGTCGAGCCGGACGCGCTAAACCGGTCGGAAAGGGCAGCAACGGAAGTGATGGCAAACGGTCTGGAAACCGAGTTGGGATAAGCCGCGATCGTCATCGCGCTTCGAGCGCGACGGAATGATTGGCACCCGACCTGCGAATTCCATCAGGGCCAGCGGTCAGCGACCGCACACAAAGGCCGCATACATGACCGCTCCCGACAAGTTTGCCGAAATTCCGAAAAAGCCCTTGCCGAGAGGGGGCCGTCCATACATGACGAGGAGGTTTACTTCTCGCAATTCACCGCGATGTCCACACGCCGATTGGCTTCTTTGGCCATGTTGTCCGGCGTCCAGTCGTGCAGCCGCCGCTCGCCCCAGGCGGCTTCGTTGACCTGCACGTCGGTTCCGGCGAATGCGGTCTTGATCTTTTCCGCAATGGCGCGGGCGCGCTTCTTCGATAGCGTTAGATTGGTCTTGTCGCCGCCCAGCGTGTCGGCATAACCGGCGACGGAAATGACGCAGCCGGATTGGCTGCCGACGATCTGCTTGAGCTTCGGAATGATCGCCGCCGCCTGGCCGTCGTCGTCCGTGCTGCCGACATGCGCGAACTCGATGTCGAGCGGCGACACGGTGGCGATCGTCTTCGGTAGCTTGTCGGCGTTCGGCATATGCAGATAGACGACCATCATTTCGCGCGGCTTCGGTTTCAGCGCTGCCTCCAGCTTGCCGATGTCCTGCGCGAGCTTGTCGTGCAGGGCGGCGGCATCGGCGATGTTCTTCTGTAAATCGCCGACCGCGCCTTGCACTTTGCTGCCGGCGGCAGGCGTCCTGATATCGCCCAGCACCTTATTGGTGCTGTCGAGTTTGCCGGCGAGCGCCGCGAGTTCCTTGCGGACACTCTCACGCGAATCCGCCAGCTTGATGTCGGCCAGCGCTTTGTTGGTCTCGTCGAGTTTATCGAAGAGCGCCGAAAGCTCTTTGCTCACGCTGTCGAGCGAGTCGGTTTTCTTGATCTCCGCCAGCGTGTCGCTGACCGTCGTAAGCTTGGCATCGAGCGGGGCGATCCGGCTCGCGACGTTCTGTGCCCCGAGCGCCTGCTTGATCTGCGTGAGACTGGCATCGGTGCGCTTGATGTTCGCGTTGAGCGCCTCGAGTTGTGCGCTGATATCCTGCACCGCGGCGGCCTGCGGTAATTTGCCGAGCGAGGCATTGATGTTTTTGACATCCGCGCCAAGCGCGTCAAGCCTGCCATCGACATCGCCGGCGGCGAGGGATTTCTGGATGCCGGCCAGCGAGGCGCTGATCGTTTTCACGCTCGCATCGAGAGCGTCATTGACGGTTTTGAGCTTGGCTTCCAGTTGGCCAAGGCCCTTGCCGATGGCGTCGCTCGCGGTCGCCTTCCGCACTTCGCCAAGTGAGGCGTCGGTCTTATCGAGTTTGGCCGCTGTTGCGTCGACCTTTGTGGTGAGCGCCGCAAGCTGCGTCTTGATTCCGGCGGTGGGATTCTCGACGACTTGCCACAACGTGACGCCGCTGACGGCGAGAACGATAACGAGCCCGGCCCCGAGCCAGAATGCTTTCTGTCCCTCGCTCATTCCAGCGCTCCCCTGATTTATTATGTTCTATTGCCGGCAAGAATATACGCCGTCGCCGACGTTGCAAGCACGCGGACGGCAGTCGCCACAGCTTCGCTTGGCACAAAATCAGGGATGTAGGGGCGGGGGCACTGCCAAGGCCGCACGCCGAGTCCCAAGAGAGTCAGTTCCGATAGCTGCGATCGCTTGCATCGAGCATGCGGAGATAGGCGGGCCAGTCGGCGCTGCCGCGGCCGGCGTCGTGCTTCTCGTATTGCGCGGCGGTCTTCTCGCAAACCTCGGGTGGAATTTCGATCAATTCGCTGCCGGTCGATTCCAGTCTCAGCTGAATCTCGGCCGCTTCGAGCAGATGCTGCATCAGGATGAAAGCCTCGCGCGCGGTCTTGCCGACGGTAAGGACGCCGTGATTGTGCATGATCATTGCGCGGTTCTGCCCGAGATCGCGCACGATGCGCTCGCGC
>DASUKT010000388.1:0-5577 GCA_036278575.1 Pseudolabrys sp.
GGCGGCTTGCAAACGGTCAAGCTCAAAGCGCCCGCGATCGTCACCACCGATTTGCGGCTCAACGAGCCGCGTTACGCAAGTCTTCCCAACATTATGAAGGCGAAGAAAAAGCCAATCGACGAAAAGACGCCGGATGCCTACGGCGTCGATATCAAGCCGCGACTTGAGGTTTTGAAGACGTCGGAACCGCCCGGCCGCAAGTCCGGCGTCAAAGTTGGCTCCGTGGCTGAGCTTGTCGGAAAGCTCAAGGATGCGGGGGTGATCTGATGACGACACTCCTCATCGCCGAGCACGATAACAAGTCGCTCAAGGACATGACGAACAAGGCGCTCACCGCAGCGAAATCATTAGGCGGAGACGTGCACGTTCTCGTTGCCGGGAATAATTGCAAAGCGGCGGCCGATGCCGCGGCGAAGCTCGACGGCGTGTCGAAAGTCCTGATGGCCGAAGCACCGGCATACGAACACATGCTGGCCGAACCGACCGCCGCGCTGATCGTTTCGCTCGCCGGCTCCTACAACGCGATCGTTTCGCCGGCGACGACCACCGGCAAGAACCTCATGCCGCGGGTAGCTGCGCTGCTCGACGTCATGCAAATCTCCGACGTCACGAAGGTCGTTGCGCCCGACACATTCGAGCGGCCGATCTACGCCGGCAATGCAATTCAAACCGTAAAGTCGAACGACGCGAAAAAGATCCTCACGGTACGAACGGCGGCTTTCCTGGCGAGCGGGGAGGGCGGCTTGGCGGCCGTCGAGACAATCGCTGCCGCAAACGATCCGGCGCTCTCGTCATTCGTCGGCGAAGAACTGTCGAAATCAGATCGCCCCGAGCTCACCTCGGCCCGGATCATTATTTCCGGTGGACGCGCGATGCAGTCGCGCGAGAACTTCACGAAATATATCGAGCCCGTTGCCGACAAGCTGGGCGCGGCCATGGGTGCTTCGCGCGCGGCGGTCGATGCCGGCTATGCGCCAAACGATTGGCAGGTCGGTCAGACCGGCAAGGTGGTTGCACCGGAGCTCTATATCGCGGTCGGAATTTCCGGTGCGATTCAGCATCTCGCGGGGATGAAAGACTCCAAGGTCATTGTTGCTATCAACAAGGACGAGGAAGCGCCCATCTTTCAGGTGGCTGATTACGGGCTGGTAGCCGATCTTTACCAGGCGCTGCCGCAACTCGCGGAGGAACTTGGAAAAATCGGCCGTTGACCATCGCGCAATATTGTCGTGGCGACGGTGGTTTCAACCTGCGGATCGGCGTAAATATGCAGGAACTACAACGATAAAGGACGGGCGCAAAGGTCGGGAACCCGGTTTTGCGTCACTCGGATGGGATCATGGCGGCCAACATTCAGAATATCGGGGTAATCGGCGCCGGACAGATGGGCAATGGCATTGCCCAGGTCTGCGCGCTGGCGGGCTACAATGTGCTTCTTAACGACCTCTCGGCCGATCGCATCAAGGCCGGCCTGGCGACGATCAACGGCAATCTGACGCGGCAGGCGAGCAAGAAGGGAATTGCCGACGAGGATCGCAAGGGCGCGCTCGCGCGGATCAAGCCGGCCGAGAAATACGACGCGCTTGCCGCATGCGACCTCGTCATCGAGACCGCTACCGAAAAGGAAGAGGTCAAGCGAAAGATTTTCGCCGACCTTTGTGCGTCGCTGAAATCCGACGCAATCATCGCCACCAATACATCGTCGATCTCCATTACAAGGCTCGCTGCATCGACAGACCGGCCCGAGCGCTTCATCGGGATTCATTTCATGAATCCGGTGCCGCGCATGGAGTTGGTCGAACTGATCCGCGGCATCGCCACCGACGATCCGACCTTCGAGACCAGCAAGGCGTTCGTCACCAAGCTCGGCAAGACGATTGCCGTAGCGGAGGATTTCCCCGCCTTTATCGTCAACCGCATTTTGCTGCCGATGATCAATGAAGCGATCTACACGCTGTACGAGGGGGTCGGTAATGTGGAGTCGATCGACACGGCGATGCGGCTCGGCGCGCATCATCCGATGGGGCCGCTGGAGCTTGCGGATTTCATTGGCCTCGATACCTGCCTCTCGGTGATGCAGGTGCTGTACGAGGGCCTGGCCGATTCGAAATACCGGCCATGCCCGCTGCTGGTCAAATACGTCGAAGCCGGCTGGCTCGGCCGCAAGGCGCAGCGCGGCTTTTACGACTACCGCGGCGAGAAGCCGATCCCGACGCGCTGATTCAATTCTCAGTTTAAAAAAACGGGCGCGTTGGACCGCCCGTTTTTCGTTCTGCCGAACTACGCCGCTGCGGCGGCGCGCTGCGGCGCGGTGTCGCGCCACGCCTGCAACGCGAACACGCGTTCGAACCACGCCCGCACGTTTGCGTAGGGCGCAAGCGGCAACTCTGCTTCCTTTGAATAAATCAGCGAGGCGGCGACAGCGAAATCCGCAAGCGTCACGTCATTGCCGACCAGATAAGACCGTTTCGCAAGGTGGCTATCGACCACCGCCGCATCGCGTTTGAAGGCTTCTGTCGCCTTGGCGACGATTGCCTCGTCCGGCGGCCCGAGATTGACGAGCTTCTTCACGAGCCGCTGGAACGTGAGCGGCTGGCACGCTTCGGCCTCGAAATGCGCGAGTTGCCAGCAAAGCCACCGGCTGATGTCGGCTCGCGCTCTTACGTCATCTGGCCAAAGCCGGTTCGGCTTTTTGCCGGCGATGTACTGCACGATGGCATTCGACTCCCACAGGATAAAATCGCCGTCGACCAGCGTCGGCGTTCGGCCGGTGGGATTGAGCGCAAGATAGTCGGGAGTGTGCGAGGCGCCCTTGGCCAAATCGACAAATTCCAATTCGAGAGGGACGTGCAGATACGCGGCGACCGCACGTACTTTCCAGGTGTTGGGCGAGAGCGGAAAACCATAGAGCTTCATGTTCGACTCCTCTCGTTACAGATTGCTTCAGGTTTGCGAGCATTACCCGCAGCACGATGCCGGATGTATCGTGGGCGCAGGCTCGTATTCGTCGTGACGGTGCAGCCATTTCATCATGTTGCCGCCGGGACCTTCATTGCGGCCGAGCGGCGCAAGATCGAGGAAGCGGTAAGTCCCCGCCAGTTCCTCGCCGGCGCGTTCGTAGGACGAATAGGTGTGATAGATCGTGCCGTCCGCATCCTTAAAGAACATGCTCTCGCCATGCATGTCCTCCATGCCCAGCTTCTGCGGTCGGAAATTGTACTCGACCGGTCCTGCTTCCAGAGCCTCCTTCCGAAACGAGACCTTGAAGTCATAATTGAAATCGCTGCCGAGCGAGGACACCCATCGGAACGTCCAGCCCATCCGCTTCTTATAGGCTTCGATTTGGTTGACGCTGGTGCGCGACACCGCGGCGAACGAAAGATTGTTATGCTCGAAATGCCGGCGCGCGCCGTCGACATGGTCGCAGAGGAACGAGCAGCCGGTGCAGCCGGCCTCCCAATCCGGACTGAACATAAAGTGGTAGATCATCAGCTGATCGCGGTGCTCGAACAAATCGGCCAGCGTGACCTTTCCGTTCGCACCATCGAACACGTAGGTCTTCTCGACCTTGACCCAAGGCAGAGCACGCCGTTCGGCGGCAAGCGCGTCGCGGGCGCGGGTCAGTTCCTTTTCTTTCGCCAGCAGCGCCTTGCGCGCGGCGATCCATTCGTCCTGCGAAACGATCTTGTGCTGCATGACAGCCTCCTCAACAACAGTGATCAGGATTTCGGCGGCGTCATCCAGCCGACGCCGGCGCCGCCCGGCTCGCGCAAGACTGCAATGCGCCCGACGCCCGGCACGTCGAAGATCGGGCGCATGAGCTGCGCGCCGCCGGTTTGAGCCTTCTTCGCCCGCGCATCGACATCATCGACAGCGAGATAGGACATCCAGCCTTCCGGTACGCCGGTGAACCTGGGATCGGTCAGCGGAAAGATGCCGCCGACGTATTCATCGTCCATTTTCGCGACCCAGTAGGTGCCGTCCGGCATTGCCATTCCCTCGAACGTCCAGCCGATGGCGTCGGTATAGAATTTCTTCGCCTTTTCGGGGTCGCGGGTCATCAACTCGTTCCAGTAGAAATGTCCGTGCGTCCATGCATGCGGCATGTCCAGCTCCCGTTACGCGGAAACGAATTTGTCGAGTTTCTCCATGGAGCCGGTCCAGCCGTGTTCGTGCCGGTTGCGCGCATCTTCATCGAAGAACTGCTCGTGATTGAGCGTGAACAACGTGCCGTCGCCGTCGCGCTTGAAGGTAAGGGTCACCAGCGACTCGCGCTCCGGCGTCGACTTCCACGCCCAGGTGAACACCAGTTTCTCGTTGCGGATCACCTCGCGATAGATGCCGCTGACATCGTGCTCTTCGCCGTCTGGCGCCTGCATCACCCAACGGAAGCGGCCGCCGACACGCGCGTCGCCTTCGGCGCGCAACATCTTGACCTCGCGGGGACCCATCCAGCGCTTCACTTTTTCCGGATCGGTCCACGCGGTGAAGACTTTTTCCGGCGGAGCTTTGAATCGACGCTTGATAGTGAGGCTTGGTTTGGTTGCGGTGGTGACCATGAGTCTTCCTCCAAAAACGCGGCAAGTTGATCCAGTTTCTCGGCCCAGAACCGTTGGTATCGGTTGAGCCATTCCGTCGCTTCTTTCATCGGTTCTGCACGCAGCCGGCACGTGACCGTTCGGCCGATCTTGGTGCGGTTGACGAGCCCGGCTTCCGACAGCACATCGAGATGCTTCATCACTGCGGGCAGCGACATCTCGAACGGCCGCGCCAGATCGCTAACCGAAAGATTTTCCTTTTCGCTCAACTGCGCGAGCAGTGCGCGCCGTGTCGAATCCGACAGCGCGGCAAAAGTGCGGTCGAGTCGGTTGGGTGAATAGTAAACCATCTGGTTAAGTATAGAGGTGCTTCGCTTCGCGTCAAGCACTCTTTGCGCGTTTATTTTTTGTTGAGGGTCCGCAGGCTAAAATTGGTTCCATGGACCCGGCATCTCTCGCAGCAGCTCTTGTCGCTGCGCAAATGAGCCGCATGCAAACGGCGGTGGCGGCGAAAATGATGCGCATGAACGCGGATCAGGGCGCCTCGATCGCGCAATTGCTGCAGTCTGCCCAGGAAAACGCGGCCAAACTCGCGAACGTCGCTGCGGGCGTCGGACAGAACGTTGACATCAGCGCCTGAGTTTCGCGGCGCGCGCTACTTCTTCAGAATGGCCTTGATCAGCTTGATCGCATCATCGCTTGCCCATTCGGCAGGTCCGGCAATGCTGCCGATCTCGCAACCGGCGGGATCGACCAGCACGGTCGTTGGCATGCCGAAGGCGCGGCCGATCTCCTTGAGGTCCTGATAAACCTTGGCGTGAGGGTCGGCGTAGTAAGCAAGTTTCTGCACACCGACTTCCTTCAAGAAGGCTTTCGGCTTCTCGGGATTACGGGTGTCGATGTTGACGGCAACGACCTGGAAATCAGGTCCGCCGAGCCGTTGCTCCAGCGCATCCAGTGCCGGCATCTCCTTGCGGCAGGGTACGCACCAGGTGGCCCACAGGTTCAGCAAGACGGTACGGCCGCGCCACTGGTCGAG